>CADBMM010000157.1 GCA_902795795.1 uncultured Lachnospiraceae bacterium
GGCTCCAAGAGAAGCTCCGGAAGATATGCCCAGCACATAAGGATCCGCGAGGGGATTCTTTACGACAGCCTGCATGACTGCCCCGCAGACCGAAAGTCCCATTCCTACCGCGAGACCCAGAAGCACGCGCGGAAAACGGATCAGCCACACCACATCATGGATGGGGCCGCTGGCAAAATCCGAAAGGCTTTCCACATGAAAAAGTTCATAAAAAATTACGTTGTAGACCTCACGTATGGATATGTCCGCATTGCCGAAAGTGATCGCCGCCAATACAGAAAACACCAACAGGCCCAGAAGGCCTGTCAGTGTCGCGATAAACAGTGAGGTTCCCAGCAGTTTATTTCGTCTTGCTGATTTCATAAATATTCGGTCTTGATTCTCTTATTATTCCAGTTCGATATCCGGATACATACCTTTGGCAAAGGTCTCGATTCCGTCCTGGGTACGGGTAGCGCTGGCATACATTTCGCTCAGCATTATCGGATATACACGTCCGTTTTCGATGGCGTCAAGGCTCTGATATACTTCATTCTCCAGAAGCTTGTTCATGTTGTCGCTTTCTACGGTTGCAGGATCATCTCCTGAGTACGGCATATAAACGATAAAGATGACATCCGGATTTGCAGTGATAACGTCTTCCTGTCCGATGCTTGTATATTCTTCGTTCACAAGCACGCCGCCAAGCTGTGTTACCATATCGCCGCCAAGGCTGGATTTACCGTAATTGGTGATGCTGTCTCCAAGGAATTCAAGGATCATGACACGCGGACGTTCCTCGATGGATTCGGTCTGCTCAAGAACGGACTTGATGGTATCCTTCATATTGTTAACGATCTCTTCCGCCTTATCCTGTACGTCAAAGATGATGCCCATGTTCAGGATATCCGTATATTCATTTTCCAGAACACGATCGGAGCCGTCTCCTTTGGTATTGCTGTTAATATAAGTATTTACTCCTTTTTCGACCCAGTCATTTGCACTGCCCAGGGTCTTCTCTCCAAAATAAGATCCCCATGAGAAGATCATATCCGGATCCAGCATGGTAACTGTCTCGAGGGAAGGTGTGAACTCATCGAGATAATTAAGCTTTTCAAAAGCCTCCTGCTGGTCTTCGGGAACAGCATTGTCAAGGCCGGCAGCTGCGCCGATATGATCTTCAAGTCCAAGGGCAAGCAGGGTCTCGATGCATCCCTGGTAAACGACCAGTACATTTTCCGGTGCTTTTTCATAAGTTGTCTCCAGTACTTCGCCTTCACGGTTTGTTGTCTGGATGGTCACCGGGTACTTGGTGTCTGCCGCCATGACCGGCGCGCAGAGTGAAACAGTTACGGCAGCAGCTGAAAGCACTGCCATGATGCGGGGCATTTTCTTGTTGCTCATGTTTTTTCTCCTTTTCTGATGAAAACTTTTCCGAAAAAAAACAAAACGCCTGCTTTAAAGGCAGGCTAGGCACATACAAAGGACCGGATCCGCAGCTTGATTATCCACTCAGGCACAAAAAATGCGCCTATAAATAGTCTGCAGACCATGAGGCCGATCGTACTGAGCATTCGCTTTCCTCGGAAGCTTGTCTCACTGACCGTACGGCAGGTTTCCTGACTTACGGAAATGTCCTCTGCGGTGCGGCTGACATACGTTTTCCGTAATGCCAGCGTATCGTAAATAACTGGTTGCGCCTCTCCTTCTCATCCTCTCCTTTTCAGGAGTCCACAGACAATGGCTATGAAACACAACCGGGAAATATTTCCCTTTCCGTTTACAGTGACCGGATCGCTCAGGATTTTCACCTGATTCCCTCTCGCCCCATGAGTTGCACGGGGCTCACCGTACAGCATATTAAATTTTACAGGTGTCAGTATTGCACAAATTATTAAAAATGGCAAGAAAAACAGAATTTCTTTTTTAAAGGAAAAGTGTATCTCTTTTTTCTTGTAATTTGAATATCTCTGATATATAATCACATAAGCGGCTAGTTGACATATTAAGGTCATAAGGAGGTATATGATAATGGCTTTTAGGATCAATGCAGATGACTGCGTATCCTGCGGAACATGCGAAGAAGAATGCCCGGTAGGAGCTATCAGCCAGGGCGATAGCAGCTATGTTATCGATGAGAGCGCATGTGTATCTTGCGGTTCCTGCGCGGCAGCTTGCCCGTGCGAAGCAATAGCTGAGGCTTGATTTTTCGGAACCGAATTTCAAAACGTTAAAAACGGATGGCTGCTGCCATCCGTTTTCTCTTTGTCTTTATTTCTCCAGATTCATGAACTTTGTAAAATCCGGAAGCCATACCAGCTCTACAGTTCCTATCGGGCCGTTACGCTGTTTGGCGATGTTTATCTCGGCAATACCTTTCTTTTCGGAATCCATATTATAGTAATCGTCCCTGTATATGAACATGACGATATCGGCGTCCTGCTCTATGGAGCCGGATTCACGAAGGTCGGCGAGCATCGGCCTGTGATCCGCTCTCTGATCGGGAGATCGGCTGAGCTGCGAAAGCACTATGATCGGAACCTCCAGCTCCCTTGCCAGTGATTTTAAAGATCTGCTTATCTGCGATACTTCCTGCTGTCGTGACTCTACCCGTCCTGATGCAGTCATCATCTGCAGATAATCGATGAATATTGCGTCCAGTCCATGCTCCAGCTTGTATTTTCTGCATTTAGAGCGCATCTCCGGTACAGATATTCCCGGCGTATCATCTATTATAAGTCTGGAATCGCCTATCACTCCCGCGCTGTCTATAAGCTTCGTCCACTCATCATCCTTCAGATTTCCGGTTCGAAGGTTCATGGAATTGACCTTTGATTCCATGGCGAGCAGCCTGTTCATAAGCTGTGTCTTTGACATCTCCAGACTGAAGATCATGACTGATTTATTCTTTCTAAACGCCATATATTCGGCCATGTTGAGGGCCAGCGCCGTTTTTCCCATCGAAGGTCTGGCTGCTATAAATATAAGATCCGAATTATGGAAGCCCGTGGTCTTGAAATCAAGATCGGTAAATCCCGTAGGGATGCCGGTAACTCCGCCCTTTGTCTTCGAAGCCTCTTCGATACTCTCAAGAGTATTAATTACTACCTGCCTGATAGGCTCCAGCTCGCCATATGATTTCTGCTGGAACAACGCAAACAGGTTCTTTTCGGCATCTTCTATGATATCGGACACCGGCTCGGAATTCTGATAGCAATCATTCGAAAGCTTCTCCGCTGCCTGGATGAGCCTGCGCAGCAAAGCCTTTTCCGCGATTATATTGGCATAATCCTTTGCGTTTACCGATGTCGCAGAATATCCGAGCAGTTCTTTTATATATTCCATATCCGCCATCTCCGGCGGAACATCTTTTTCCTTCAGTTTATTAAGAAGGGTAACTACATCGACCGCTTTGCCTTCGCGGGCAAGCTCTGCCATGGCATCGAAAACCAGACCGTTTCTGTGCTGATAAAAATCCTCACCGGAAATGATCTCAGTCGCCGCGTTTATGGCGTTCTTATTCACAAGCATGGAGGACAGAAGCGACTGCTCAGCCTCCAGACTGTGCGGCATTATCTTTTTTATAATGTCTTCCTGCATATCAAGCCTTTCGCTGCGGGTCTTCCCGCACATCCGAAATTATTCTCAGGCTTCTTTGATATTTATCTTCAGAGAAGCCGTTACCTGCGGATGCAGCTTTACCCCGATAGAAGCCTCTCCGAGCTCTTTTATGGGAGCTGCCAGCTGGATCTTTTTCTTGTCGATATCAAGTCCGAGCTGTGTCTTTACCGCTTCGGCAATTTCCTTTGAAGAAACTGATCCGAAAACCTTTCCGTTTTCACCGGTCTTGATCTTAAGTTCGACCGCACCTTTTTCCAACGCTTCCTGAAGCTCTTTTGCTGCGGCCAGGTTTTCAGCCGCCACCTTATCCTCGTGAGCCTTTTTAAGTTTAAGATCGTTTAAGTTTTTCGGCGTTGCTTCCACGCCAAGCTTTTTGGGTATCAGCATATTTCTGGCGTAGCCTGTGCTCACCTCTACTACCTGCCCGGCTTTTCCCAGTGTTTTTACATCTTCAAGCAAAATTATTTTCATCAGATATCTCCTCCATCAAGCATTTCATCAAGCAGTTCTTTTAATCTCATTTCCGCCTCGTCCAGATCGTCCTCTTCTATCTGGCAGCCTGCAATATTCATATGTCCGCCGCCGCCGAGTCTTTCCATGATAAGCTGGACGTTTATCTCATCGATAGATCTCGCGCTTATATATATTACGCCATTATAATCCGTAAGCACGAACGAAGCTTTTACGCCTTTGATATTTAAAAGATCGTTCGCCGCCTGCGCTCCGACAACTGTGGGATCCAGTGCATCCTCGGAAGAACATTTTGAGATCGCGAATACGCCTCTGTAGAGGCTGACCTCGCTTATTACCTTGTTCTTCGAAATAAAGTTGCTGAAGTCATCCCTGAAAAGCTTTCTTACTCTCGTAGAATCTGCACCGCATCTTCTCAGGTACGCAGAAGCTTCAAATGTACGCACGCCGGCTTTCATAATGAAATTATCCGTGTCTATTACTATACCGGCATAAAGTGCGTCTGCCTCATAGCTTTTAAGCTTTATATTCTCAGGGAAATACTGGATGATCTCAGTGACCATCTCGCATGCTGATGAAGCGTAGGGCTCTATGTATGAAAGCGATGTGTTCGTAAGCACCGAACCGCTCATCCTGTGGTGATCAAGAACGACGACCTCTCCAACATGGTTCAGAAGCTCCGGAGCGCTGGTCTGATCGGCCTTGCTCGTATCTACGATCACAAGTGCCGTCCCCTTGTCGGCTAGAGACTGCGCCTGTTCAGCCGTAATGAAAACATTGTCCACCGCATATTCCAGCGATTCCTGCAGGCGTTCTATAAGTGCGCTGACCGCGCCGATCTCCTTATCCAGAACGATCCATGCCCGCTTCCCGACAGCTCTGGCTGCACAGTATATCCCGATAGCCGATCCTATTGAGTCGGCATCCGGATTGCGATGTCCCATGATCATGACATTTTCGGAAGCACTTATTATTTCATAAAGTGCATGGGCTTTTACTCTGGCTTTAACCTTTGTATTCTTTTCAACGGCCATCCTTCTGCCGCCGAAGTATTTAATGCTCTCCCCGTCACGGAGCACGACCTGATCGCCTCCGCGTCCAAGTGCCAGATCCATGGCGACCCTGGCAGCATCCACGTCCTTGCGCAAAGAGCCCTGGTTCACACCGATACCCATACTCATCGATACCGTAAGTTCTCCGTCAAGCTTCATGTCCCGCACCTCCTGGAGGATCGGGAACTTCTGTTCCTTCATATCTTCCAGTGAACCGTTCTGCATGACAAGCATATATTTGTCTCGCTCAAACTTTCGAAGGACCGCCGCCTGCTTTCCGAAATAATCGGATATCTTGGTATCTATCTCTGCCGTCAGTATCGACTTTTTAATTTCATCGACATCTTCAAAGGCCTCGTCATAATTGTCGATGTAAAGAAGAGCCGGTACCATGCGTTCGTCTTCGTATTTTTTTCTGAACTCACGGTACAGCGTTTCATCAAAAAACGAAAGTGCATATACGCCGGAAAGATCAGCGGGCCTTATATCCGGTATATCTACCGTGTCGATCGTATTGTCATCCGTGACAAATCTTATCTCGACCCTGTATACACGGTCCTTATATGTAATGACTTCTTCTGTTTCGCTGCTTCTTGTCAGATCAAGGCCTTCCAGATCCGGAATTACCCCTCCCAGGAGCCTGTGATCACTTGCGGCCAGGCCCGTAAGTGTGAGGAACTCCTCATTTGCCCATATGACCATGCTGCTCTTATTAACAAGAATATATGGGAAAGTAAATTTTCCCATCATCTCATTTGCAAGGCTCGAATAAGAGGTCGCAAAATCCACCAGATTCTGAACTGCCTTACGTTTGCGGTAATAATAATAGATCAGGATGATTATGGCATAGGCGACGAGTCCGAGCGACATGAAAAGCCCGGCATAAAAATCCATGTAGTAAACGCCGGCATTCACCGCAACCAGGAATACCAGCATGAGCAGCATGAATTTAATATATGCATAAAGCTGCATCGGCCTGTCATTATTGTTATTCATAGCTTACCCTTCGGTCTTATTGCTCCATCATCAGGGAAAAATGGCGGCCGTTTTCACAGCCGCCGGATGTTTTAATGGAAAGGCAACTCCTCATCGATCCCATCGGGAATGTTCATGAATCCGTCGTCAAGGTCAGGCATTCTGGAACTCTGTCCGCCGCCATTCTGTCCGGGCGCGCCTGCATTTCCGCCTCTGCTGAAATTACCTTCGGTCGAAGCATTCTTGCTCTCCGCGAATTCCTGCTCTTCTACAACGATATCCGTCGTATATACCTTAACACCGTCTCTGTTCGTATAGCTTCCTGTCTGGATGCGTCCGGTTACGGCGATCTTTATTCCCTGATGGAAATATTTTTCGGCAAATTCAGCCGCGCGTCCAAAAGCCACGCATGAAATAAAATCAGCCGTCTGATCGCCATCGCGTTTAAAGCGACGGTCTACTGCAAGTGTATATCTCGCTACTGCCGTGGAGCTCTCACCCTGGGAATAACGGATGTCGGGATCCCTTGTGAGTCTTCCCATAAGAATTACTTTATTCATAATCAATTTCTCCTGAAAAATAATTGCTTTTATATTTTTCGGGGTTCCGCCAAAATGACCCCGCTAATAAATGATGATATCACAACAGATTTTCAAAGTCCATTATCTGACGACAATTTTTCCTAGCACCTCGCCGATAGGCTCCCTGATAATAAGATCGGCCATATCATCCCTGCCTGTAGCTCCCTTGTTTATCAGCACGATCTTATCGCCATTGAAATAATCTATAAGGCCTGCCGCCGGATAAACTACCAAAGAGGTGCCGCCTACGATCAGCATATCCGCATTTCTAATAGCATTTACCGCGCCTGATACGGTAGCATTATCAAGGCCTTCTTCATAAAGCACGACATCCGGCTTTATGGTCCCGCCGCATTCATCACATTTGGGAACTCCCGAAGTATGCATCATATATTTAAGATCGAAAAATTTTCTGCACTTCATACAGTGGTTTTTGGCTACCGTTCCGTGAAGCTCGTAAACGGTCATGCTGCCTGCTGCCTGGTGCAGCCCGTCTATATTCTGTGTAACGACAGCCTTCAGCTTTCCTGCCTTCTCAAGCTCGGCCAGTTTATAATGCGCAGCATTAGGCTTTACTCCTTCTATAAGGATCTTGTCCCTGTAAAACTTATAAAACTCTTCTGGCCTTCTCATGAAAAACGTATGGCTTAATATCGTCTCCGGAGGATAATCGTATTTCTGGTTATACAATCCGTCAACACTCCTGAAATCCGGCACTCCGCTCTCAGTGGAAACGCCGGCTCCTCCGAAAAATACTATACTGTTATGTTCATCGATCAGCTTCTGAAGTTCTTCAACAGGTCCCATGGCTCTTTCCTTTCAGTATTGTACAGACCGGACTGGCATCGTCCGGCAATGGGTCTACTTGTTTACCCTTATGCCCAGTATCAGGAATCTGTCAGGTCCCTGACCGGATATGCATGTAGAGAGGGTCACTACTTTTGAATTCTCGTCATATAAGATATCTCCGGTATCGACTTCTGATATGCCCTTCATCCTGCCGATAAAATCAGCGAATTCCTTACTCGGACTCTTAAAAAGGGTATAGGCTTCGGAATAAATATCCGTAGATATCATGCAGAACATCTTGTATTTGTAACTTCCCTGAGGCGTCAGTATCCAGAAATAAGGGCTTTTTTCATATAATGCGTCGTCCCGCATGCTCTGGAGGATGCCGAACATGGAATCATCCTTCATGTTATGCCCGTAGACCACGGTGTTCGGATCGCTGAAATCCCCTTTATTCTGATAATCGATAAATATGGATCCTGCAAACAGACCCACCCCGTCAAAAGTACGGTGGAGATAATAGTCGTTATCGGTGCTCTGCATTATGGGATAGCTGATATTCGGAAGCGCTTCTATATAGATCCATCCTCTGTAATCCGGATTCTGCGCCAATAGGCTTTCGTGATCCACATTTACCGGAGGTATCAGATCCTTAAGTCCTCCGCCGGTAGCTCCGCTGCCGCTTTTTTCATTATCCTCATCACTTTCTCCGCCTCTTCCGGACGTAGCTGAAGCACCTCCTCCGCTGGAAGAATTGTTCTCACCGCTGCCATCGTCCCCGGTATCGTTCTTTGTGACATACTCTCTGAGCGCGGAATACTCATCCCTGGCCTGATTATAGTTACTGGAAATGGAAACGATCTTATACAGCGAGAACCCCATAACAGCCGCGCAGACCAGGATGATCACTACAAACAATACGTTATTGCTCTTTTTTTTCTTCTTTTTATTATCCAATATTTTAAACCCCGTATATCTTATCCAGTTTCTCTTTCATTGCCCTTATGGCATTCCCTCTGTGGCTTATAGCGTTTTTCTCTTCACGCGACAGCTCAGCCGTCGATCTGCTCAGATCGGGAAGGTAAAAGATGGGATCATACCCGAACCCGTTCTCTCCTCTTTCCTCATAACCGATCTTTCCTTCAATAGTTCCTTCCGCCGTTATCTCCCTTCCGTCAGGCAGGACTGCAGCAACAGCGCACACGAATCTTGCCGTGCGTTTTTCAACAGGTACATCTGTCAGTCTTCTTATGAGCTCGGCATTTTTTACATGGTAAGATGTATCTTCTCCCATATATCTTGCGGAATAGATACCCGGTTCTCCGTTCAGAGCGTCTATTACCAGACCGGAGTCATCGGCCAGAACGACAGCTCCGTCCTCATGTTTGTATTTTCCGGAAATATTTCTGGCTTTTATAAGGGCGTTTTCCGCAAATGTCGTCCCGTTTTCCTCTGCGTCACAGGAAAGTCCTTCTTCCTTTTGTGAACATATATCAAAGCCCGAAGGACCGAGGATCTCCCGTATCTCTTTCATTTTATCTGCATTGCCGGTTGCTACTATTATCTTCATGCATTTTCCTTTTCCTGTGATTTATTATCTGTCAGCTTTTATTATCACCTGTTCCGCTTAGGCGGCTTCGGACCAAGGTACTGATAAAAATAGGTCTTTATCATCCCGTTGTATATCTTGCGGTTCTTATCCGCGGGACGTCCGATATATTTCTGGGCGTCTTCGTAAGCGGTGATCATATACATTGACCATGTATCCAGGTTCTTAAAGCGTTCCCCGAGCGTCCCGTATATCTTCGGCAGTTCACCGGCTTCGCCTATTCTTTCTCCGTATGGAGGATTTGTAATTATAAATCCGTATTTCCCGGGATGCGAAAGCGAAGCTACGTCCCTTTGCTGTATATGAATGAGCTTCGAAACTCCTGCAAGGCCGGCATTTTCCCTGGCCATTGCCGCCGTAGTTCCATCGATATCGTAGCCCTGGATATCTGTTTTTATATCAGTATCCACGACATCCCGGGCCTCCTCTTTGGCAAGAGACCAGTGCTTCTCCGGTATAAGATTGTCCCAGGCGCAGGCTGTAAAGCTTCGGTTCATTCCAGGCGCGATATTTGCGGCCATAAGCGCTGCTTCTATCACAAACGTACCGCTTCCGCAGAACGGATCGACCAGTATCCTGTCCCCTTTCCAGGGCGTAAGCATGATAAGCGCTGATGCCAGCGTCTCGGTAATAGGGGCTTTTGTCGTCGCTTTCCGGTATCCCCTCTTATGCAGCGACACACCAGTCGTATCGATCCCGATCGTCACGACATCCTTCAGTATTGAAACACGCACAGGATATTCCGCCCCGTCTTCATCGAACCACTGGCGGCCGTATCTGGATTTCATCCGTTCCACCATGGCTTTCTTCATTATCGACTGTATGTCGGAAGGGCTGAAAAGCTTACTTTTTACTGAATTGGCTTTAGTGACCCAGAACCTGCCGTTCTCGGGAATATAGTCTTCCCAGGGAAGCGCCTTCGTTTTTTCAAACAGTTCGTCATAGGTCTCCGCCTTGAATTCCCCTACCTTTAAAAGTATCCTTTCGGCCGTCCTTATAAATACGTTGGCATAAGCCGCAGCCTGCGCATCCCCGGCAAAGGTTATCTTTCCGTCCTCTGCTTTCAGGACGTCGTATCCCAGATCGGTTATTTCCCTTTTAAGAACAGATTCCAGCCCGAAATGGCATGGCGCGATATATTCAAACAGCTGCATATTTTTTCACCAAAAGCTCGTTAGCTCGTTTTTCTGTTTCATCCGGCAATGGATCAAGTATAACATTTTCACCGTACTTGTGCCTTAATGCACGAATAAGGATATCGTCGCAGACCTCCGGGTTTTTCGGTAAAAGCGGTCCGTGAAGATATGTCGCAATTACATTTTTATATACCGCACCCTCAGATCCGCTTTTTTCGGTGTTGCCATATCCGGCCCTGACCTTTCCGAAGGGCTCGTTGTTTCCTGCATATGTCCGTCCGCCGTGGTTTTCAAATCCGACTACCGGCATTTTGTATCTTTCATTTTCAAGAACGATATTTCCTACAAGCCTCTTAGGTTCCCATTCCGTATAGAAGTCAAGTATTCCAAGGCCTTCTATCTGGGCATCGGGAGTTTTGTAATACTTTCCCAGAAGCTGGTAGCCGCCGCAGACCGCTATGACTGTCCCTCCATTTTCGACGTATGCCTTGAAATCATCCTTTATTTCCTTAAGGTATCCGCAGACGATCTCCTGTTCCCTGTCTGAACCTCCGCCAAGAAGGACGATATCCAACTGGTCAAAATCTATTTCGTCGCCAGACTGGAACGGAATAACTTCGGCCCTCATGCCGCGCCATTCCAGCCTTTTTTTCATACACTGTATATTGCCCCGGTCTCCGTAAAGATTTAAAAGATCAGGGTACAGATGTCCGATCGTCAGAGATCTTGTTCCGATGGATTTTACCCCCGGTCTTGAGTGATCGCTTCCTTCAAGCTGCACCGCTTCGATATCGCGAGGCGGAGTAAACCCTCCCGCAGCGTCCTTTGATGCGGCCGCCATCTCATGAAGCATGTGATTAGTGGAATAAAGAGCCGTATAGTTAACTATAATATACAGATTCTTCGTTCCTTTATGTGTCAGTTCTTCAACTGCCTTTTTCAGGTCGTCGACCACCTGGCATTCGATATCGTCATATTTGAATCTCAGCGCCATGTCATAGCGTCTTATCCCGGTAGTGCAGATCGTCCTGGTATTTCCATCGGCAAGGTACTGGAAATCTACGTCCCAGAGCCAGGAAACATCTGTCCCGTCCTGATCGTTATCGTTGATGAGCACGATGATATCTTTAGGTCTTTTATCCTTCAGGACCAGTGAGACCTTCTGCTGGAAACCTACAGGATTCTTAGCCAGATGCAGCTGTACCCTCGCGCCGTTAATACTGAATATATCCTCACGTCCGTTCCCATAATTAAAGCCTTCTATGGCTTCCCTGAACTTATCCCTCGGAACATCGAGAGCTGCCATCGCTGTGTAGACGGCAAGCGTATTATATACACTGTAAGGCGTTCTGGCCGAAGAAGCAATTTTCACGCCGTCGATAGTAAACGTATAGGTATGATCTTCCGTGTATACGATATCTTCGGCAGTATAAACCGGCTCTTCCCGTTTAAAACCGCAATTCGGGCAATGGTAGATTCCAAGCTGTCCGTAATGGAAGAATTTATACTCGAGCTTGGTATTGCAGTTCCTGCAGAAAATACTTTCCTTTATTTCGGATCTGGCTTTATCGTCGAAAAACTGCTGTGATATTCCAAAAGTCAGATATTTATTCGGAAGATCCAGCGCTATTGAGTATGATAAAACATCGTCACAGTTAGTGACCAGTACAGCGTCAGGCACCTGGGCAATGGCGTTCCTGACCGTTTTCGAGGTCAGATCGACCTCTCCGAAACGGTCCAGCTGATCCCTGAAAATATTCGTAAGGATTATGCAGTCCGGCTTTAATTTCGGCAGTACATATTTGGAAGCATTCTCATCCACTTCTATGCAGGCGTAGTCCGCATCTATGCGTCCGTTTTTATCTGCCGCGAGTACAAAGGCGGAAACTATGCCGTTCATCATATTCGAACCGGTGCGGTTAATGACCGCGGTCTTTCCCTGAGTCTCCAGCGCCGCGTAAAGAATGGCGTTCGTAGTGGTCTTGCCGTTGGTGCCCATGACCGCATAGACTTTTTCCCTGACCGTGCCGGCGAGTTCGGAAAGTATATCAGGATCTATCCGAAGCGCTACCTTACCCGGCAGCGTCAGACCGCTGCCCCTGTTCATACGCTTTATTATTTTACTAACCAGCTTTGCCGCGCGTACCGCCAGCTTAGCTCTTAAACGCATATTTTATCCTCGTTTTCAATAAATTATCATTATATTATACTTTAATGGAGGTCATAATTCAATGACGGACAAACAGAAAAGGAAAGAGAAACGCCCCGTAGGGAGTACGGGACGTTTCAAGGGGAGTATAAAATTAATAAGGGGTTATTAATTTTGTAAAAAAAATTTGAAGGGTAAATTCTTTCTACAAGAATGGATTATATTACAGAATTTTTAAAATTGCAAGTCTTTTACAGTTCAGCTGTATTTTCGACGATCTCCGACATCCAGATCTCGAGATTTCCATTGCGGCATCTGAGTTCATCGATGAAATCCTTTTCAGTACCCGCATTTCTCAGAGTCAGATCGTATTTGAGCTTGTTAAGGCTGCCGAGATTCGTGGTCTTTACTTTTACAAGCCTGTGACCCGTTGTATATTTTTCGAACAGATCATTGAAAATATTTGTATAGTTAAGATCCTCCGGTAAGGTAATGCTGAGTGTTCTTCCAAGATCGTTATGCCTTTCTCCGATATTGATCTTATTGTATATTACCAGGATAATGCAGAGGATGACCGTAAACAGAAGTCCGAAAAGCGGATATCCCATACCGCATGCAAGGCCTGTTGCCATTGCCAGGAAGATGGAACCGATCTCTCTTGCCGTGCCCGGAACTGATCTGAATCTGATAAGTGAGAACGCTCCCGCTACAGCTACGCCGGCTCCGATGCTTCCGTTGACCATCATTATGATCACACAGACGATCGCAGGTATGAGCGCAAGGGTTATTGTGAAGCTTTTGCTGGATCTTGCCGTATATAAATGGACGAGCGCTATTGCAAGTCCGAGTCCAACTGCCGAAAACATGCAGATAAGGAAAGATGATACCGTAAGTGCTGAAGTTGTTGTAGTTAATGCTGATGTTAATGCTTCTGTCATTTTAAGCTGCCCCCTTTGATCTCATTAAAAAATTCATTACTGATATATGGCCGTTGCCAAGCATTTTGTTATATGCCGTTCCATATTTGGAAAACGATATTTTACGGATATTGTTATCATTCAGGACTTTTACCAGCCAGAGCGGCATGGCGTCTGCGGCCTTTATTTCCATAAGCGACATTCCGTCCTCGAGTATATCCGTTCCGCCTGCCGCTTCGGTAAGTGATACGTCCGAGGTGCGCCATCTTATGTTCCTGTCGAAGGTGATCCTTAAGTCGTGATCGTCCTTGTCGAAAAATGCGCATCTGTCGTAACAAAGATATACGGCAGGCAGAAGTTTTCCATAAAATCTGCAGAAGTAATCTATTTCGCTGGCTATCTGCCCTTTTCCCGGAAATTCTCTTTTTCCATCCAGATAGTCCACAAAATCTTTTTCCCTTACTTCGATCCGCCTTTTATAAACTATTCCGTCAAACTTCTTTTTAAGCTCCAGGAACACCTTGTCCCCTTCGGAAGTCCTTTTATAGCTTCTCATTCGAAGCTTTTCTTTATATACGGGCTTTTCGATCGAATTTCTTATCAGCTGCCACGAAGGTGTATCGAAATAGATATTTCGGATCGTGCTTTCACCGTGTTCATCGGGAATCATGTGGTCTTTCATTGCTGATTCCACTGCTGCTCTCTGGCTGGCGGTCAGCAGATATTTGATCTCGCTTCTTTTAAAAATATCCGGCATGATATTCACCTCCGTGTTTGTTTTGATGAGATGATTATCGCCGGATTTTGTGTTTATGTATTGTTCGAAATGTGAAGGATGTGTGAAAAGGAGTATTTAGAGTGGGGCTGTCACACTATATATTACGACGCATACCTCGTATATTTCTTCAAGAGACCGCTCTCGCTTAGTGCGGGTTCCCCAGCGGTACTAACGCGCTCGCTGCACTGCGTTTGCGAATCGCGAAGTACCGGGACCCGCAATGTCTCTTTCAGAAATATAC
>CADBMM010000158.1 GCA_902795795.1 uncultured Lachnospiraceae bacterium
CCGGATATCCCGACTACGATATCACAGCCGCGGCCGTTTTCGTTCATATAATCCCTGATCCACTGTACGATCTCTTCTTTGGTCTTTTTCGGATCTGTAAGCATCTTCTTTCCTCCCTGACTTACTTAAAATCGCTGTACCTTAAAAGCCGGCTGTGTTACTTTTCTCCGGCGGTCGTTGTTTCTTTTATCTAATCATTAATATGTGATATCGATGACCATGACCTCGCTGTCCGTCCCGCTCCTCTGCGGCGGCCCGAAATATCCGATGCCTGATGTCACAAAGGTCTCCATTCCGTTAACATTCTTTCGTCCGTAGGCATTTTCATTAAAAAGGCCGATGAAATAATTGCATGGCCAGATCTGTCCACGGTGAGTGTGGCCCGAAAAGGCCACGTCGACTCCGGCAGATGCAAGCTCGGCATAATCCTTGGGTTCATGCTCAAGGACAAATATCATCCTGTCGGGATCGATCCCGTCGAGCAGTTCTTCAGCGTTTTTCCTTATATTCGTGCCGTCCCCGACCCTGTCCTTATCATATCGTCCGGCAAGAACTATATCTCCGCCAGCAATCTCAATAGTCCCGTCTTCGAGCATGATGAATCCGCAGGCTTCGAGGAATTCTTCCATTTCGTGCGGTCGGAAGGCTTTGGAGACCGGCGCCACAGCAAACCCGCAGAACAGATTTTCCTTTACATCGTGATTGCCGTATACTCCGAAAACGCCCTCTTTGGCGCTCAGCTGCGATAAGGCCGCGATGTATTTTTCCGGCTCTTTCAGACCTTCATAATTGCTTGTAAAAAAGTCGCCGACAATAAAGACCGCATCCGCATCCTGCGCATTTGACAGTTCGACCGTTTTTTCGATCAGGGCGGGGTCGGAATTAACGCTCATATGGAAATCCGCAAGAAGTACTACGCGGTATGTCCCCTTTTCCTGCTCTCCTTTTGTCAGATCGGCCGTCCAGTATGTCACCACCGGATGCTGCGCGTGGACCATTGCGTAGGACGGCAGGATCAGGGCAAGGATTATCGCCAGGATCAGCGTCCATCTTGACGGCTGTAATGTTATCTCAGTTTTCCTGCTCCTGATATTACGGATCACTCTGTCTATGATCGTGAAGATCAGCAGGAAACCGCAGTAATATATGTCGAAGCCGATCCATATATTCCCATATTTCATGATCTCATACTTAAGTGCGCTCTCCGGCCAGAAAGTCCCGAGGATCGGAAGTACGGAGATCAAGATATATAAGGCCATCCATATCGGGCGGATCTTCCTGTATGGACCGTCTTTTCGTGTATGTGACGACAGGCAGCTTTCAGTTGCCGCAACCGAAAACACATGCAGGATGATATAGCCTATTAAAACTATGATACTGTCAATTGTCATAAAGGATCCGTTTCTGCTGCAGTTCCCTTTAAAATACCGGAAACTGCCTCCCTTCGATCTAGTATTACTGCTATTCGCAGAACTGTTTCAGGGCGATGCTCAACTTTTGTATTTTCCGAAATATCGCTATTGTTTTATCAATATCTGCTATGATACACTAATTTCCGTTAAATGAACAATATTTCCATCAATAAATTAAGGAGGACGCCATGCCAGTTATTAAACTTGAGACCGGTCCCGTAAGCCACGAAAAAAAGCTGGAGCTTTTAAAGGCACTGCCGGAGGCAGCCAGCCGTGTCACCGGTATACCCGTTTCCGAATTCAGGACATTTATCAACGAATACGATACCGACTGCATCGGCGTCGGAGATATCCCGCTTAGCGAGCATCTGAAGAAATAAGCGAATGGTCATTATAAGCCGGTGATGTGATCATTTGTATTGAAGAATAATGATCATCTATGCAAGCCGGCATTATTGTTTTCAAAAATAAGGACTTAACAGAATGAGTAAAGAAACAATTATCGTACTGGATTTCGGCGGACAGTACAACCAGCTTATCGCCAGACGTGTGCGTGACCTGAGTGTTTACGCTGAGGTCATCCCGTACACCACCCCGCTCGAAGAGCTTGCGGCAATGCAGCCAAAAGGTATCATTTTCACGGGCGGCCCCAACAGCGTTTACCTTGAAAGCTCGCCGCATTATACAAAAGAAATTCTGGATCTCGGCGTGCCGGTGCTCGGCATCTGCTACGGCGCCCAGCTCATGGCTTATATGAGGGACGGCGTTATCTCGCACGCCCCGGTCAGCGAATACGGCCACGTGGAGATGAATATTGCCAAGCCATCGAGCAGGCTTTTGAAGGACATACCCGAAATGAGCGTCTGCTGGATGAGCCACACGGATTATATTTCCGAAGTGCCGGCCGGGTTTGAAGTGACCGCATCTACGGCAAACTGCCCCTGCGCGGCAATGGAAAATGAAGCTCAGAAGCTTTACTCTGTGCAGTTCCATCCGGAGGTAACACACAGCGAATACGGCAGACAGATCCTTAAAAATTTCCTGTTCGAGATCTGCTGCTGCGCCGGCGACTGGAAAATGGACAGCTTTATCGACGAGACGGTCGCCAGACTTCGCGAAGAGATCGGAGATAAAAATGTAGTGCTCGGCCTTTCCGGCGGCGTGGATTCCAGCGTTGCCGCTGCGCTCATCAGCCGAGCTGTAGGCAGACAGCTGACCTGCGTTTTTGTGGACCAGGGTCTGATGAGAAAGAATGAAGGGGATTTTGTAGAAAAGACCTTTACAAGCCTTTTTGATATGAATTTTATCCGTAAAAATGCGGCGGAACAGTTCTATTTCCGCCTTAAAGGCCTGACGGATCCTGAGGATAAAAGAAAGGCCATCGGCGAGGAATTTTACCGGGTCTTCTGGGATATCGTCCGTGAAAAATTCAGCGACGGATATTTTGCCCAGGGCACGATCTATCCGGACTATATTGAAAGCGGAAACGGTCACGCGGACAAGATAAAGACGCATCACAACGAAGTGAAAAAGCCGGCGGATATCAAATTTCTTGGAGTTATTGAACCGCTGCGCCTGCTATTCAAGGACGAAGTGCGCAAGGTCGGCGAACAGCTTGGCCTTCCGGAAGAGCTTGTCTGGCGCCAGCCCTTCCCCGGTCCCGGACTTGGAGTGCGCATCATCGGCGAAGTCACCGCCGAACGCATCGCCATCCTTCAGGAGGCGGACGCTGTACTTCAGGATGAAGTAAAACGTTCAGGCTACGAAAGAGAAATGGCTCAGTTCTTCGCGGTGCTGCCCGGAGTCAAGACCGTCGGCGTAATGGGCGACCACCGCACGTATGACGAGCTTGTCGCCATCCGCGCCGTCACCACCGACGACTTCATGACCGCCGACTGGGCCAAGATCCCTTACGACCTGCTCGGCAGGATATCCGACCGCATAATCAACGAAGTCGACCACGTAAACCGAGTTGTCTATGACATCACCTCAAAGCCACCCGGAACGGTGGAATGGGAATAATGCATACTGAAGGTGGACTAACAGTATTATGTGCAACGCACATAATTCCTTTGATAATTCCTTTGCAATGCGTATAATATAGATGAGGAGGCGATAATATGAAGAATGTGAATGTGACTCTTCGAGTAGATGAAGATCTGAAAAAGCAGGCTGATGCTCTTTTTTCTGAACTGGGGATGAATCTTACAACTGCTTTTAATATCTTTCTTAGGCAGTCTGTTCGTGAGCAGCAGATTCCCTTTCAGGTGAGTAAAAATGTTCCGAACGCCGTTACACTTGCTGTTATGGATGCATCCGAAAAGGGTGAAGACTTGTATGGGCCTTATGACAGCGTGTCCGATCTGATGGAGGCGCTCAATGCTTAAGGTCGAGTTTACCGGTCAGTTCAAAAAGGATTATAAACTTGCCGTTAAAAGAGGCTGCGATCCGAAGGAACTGGAAGCAGTCATCACTTTGCTTGTCAACGAACAGCCGTTACCGGAGAAGTACAGGGATCATGCATTGACGAACTCTCGAAATTATAAGGATATGCGGGAGTGTCATATTGAACCGTACTGGCTGCTGGTTTATAAGATTCTGGATGAAACACTCATTCTCCGGTTGATCCGTACAGGCAGCCATAGCGATCTATTTTAGACAGCGTGGACGCCTGCAAATACGGCAAGCAATGGGTTATCTCTACTGAGGCTATGAAGCGAGAATATGGGCAGCAGAAAACATGAAGGGAAAAGTATGAATAACATTTGGTCGGATCACGTGCAGGGCGTTATGACTCTGTACCTGAGCAGGAAACTGCGGTTTGATGATCTTTTCTTTTCTCAATACGACAGAATATTCAGGCTTGATCGCAGCAAAGATCTGAAGATCCTGGAAATCGGGTGCGGCCCCGGAGCTCTTGCCGAGGCGCTGCACAGGTGGTATCCGAAAGCGCAGATCACGGCGATCGACAGGGACAGCAATTTTATTTCATACGCGCAGAAGAACATAACCGGCGTCAGTTTTATGGAAGGTGACGCGACTCAGCTTCCATTTGAAGACGAGTCTTTTGATGTTGCTATCTCCAATACCGTTCAGGAGCATATCGAACCGGCAGCTTTCTGGGGCGAGCAAAGACGTGTTTTAAAGCCCGGAGGAATATGCCTGTGTCTTTCCGCTAGGAAAGGAATTCAGTGTACAGCACCATGCCTTGAAATGACAGACGAAGAAAAGAAGTTCTGGGACAGCATTCCGGAATCGGAAGATGTACGGGAAACATGCGGGGTCGGGGCATTTCATATGTCGGAGGCTGAACTGCCCGCGTCGATGGAGAAGCACGGTTTTAAAAATGTTGCTGCCGGATACGCCTTGATCGATCTTACTCCGGATGCGCCGAAGTATCCGGAAAAAATGGCGGAAGCTATGATCGAAGAAGGCCGCCAGTCCTCTTTGGAAGCAATACGCTCTGCCCATTCGGATCATGCTGATAAAGCCATCGCCGCTGTCAACAATAAATACGACGAACGGCTCAGGCTTTACCGCGCCGGTATCAAACAGTGGGATACATCCGTATCAGTAACGATGATCCTTCGCGGAACAAAATACCGGCTCCAGTGATAGCAGTAATCGTTCTATTCCATTGAACAATGTCGGCGGGAAAGCTTCTTGGTAACATCAACGCAGAAACATTGTTGATGAAGCGTCCCCGGTCATATTCTTTATGAAGCTTGCAAAATCCACAGGAATAATTAATAATACTTTCAGATATCCAAACACAAAAATCGGGACAAAGTGATATCTGCTCTGTCTCCAAATAAATTCTAGAGAGGTGAATTACTATGGGAAAATTAAGCGGAAAAGTTGCTGTTGTTACCGGAGCGTCAAGCGGTATGGGCAAAGAGATCGTGACTCTTTTTGCCAAAGAAGGCGCTTCTGTCGTTGCTGTCGCCCGTCGTAAGGAGCGTCTTGAGGCGCTTGCTGAGGAGCTGAAGAATGAGGAAGGCAAGGTCGCTGTTTATCCCGGCGATATCTCATCAAAAGAAACCAACGAAGGCATGATCGATTTCGCAGTTTCCACTTTCGGCAAACTGGATATCCTGGTCAACAACGCAGGCATCATGGACGATATGGCAGGCGTTGGAGAATTTTCTGATGAAAAACTGGAAAATGTCTTCTCAGTCAATGTTTACGGCCCCTTCTATGCAACACGCAAAGCCGTTAACACATTCAAAGCTCAGGGCAACGGCGGTGCAATCATCAGCATAGCTTCAGAGGGCGCGTACAGGACCTGCGCAGGCGCAGTTTACTGTGCTTCCAAGAGCGCTGTCGTCGCACTCTCACGCAACACTGCCTATATGTATATGAAAGACGGCATCCGCTCAAATACAATTATCGCAGGCGGATTCAACACCGAGATCTCCTCATCCATGGGCATGCCCAATATGGAAGCATACGGCAAGATCCAGCCGGTCCTTGCTACTGCTCCGCCGGTAGGAGATCCTATCGAGATCGCAAGAGCCTGCCTGTTCCTGGCTTCTGACGACGCTGTATATGTAAACGGCGCCGAACTCGCCGTAGACGGCGGCTGGTGCGCAGGCTGATCGCATTACGACTTAATAATATGGCTGCCGAGCTAAGTATATAACGATGCATAGCCTGTATATTCCTGAAAGAGACATTGCGGGTCCCGGTACTTCGCGATTCGCAAACGCAGTGCTGCGAGAGCGTTAGTACCGCTGGGGAACCCGCACTAAGCGGGAGCGGTCTCTTGAAGGAATATACAGGCTATGCATTATTAATGACTAGTTCGGCAGCCGCATTTTTTTGCAGGGGAGCCACCTCGTTGTCACAGCGCATCACTCTGCTCCTCATTATCTTTACAGAAACATTCTCATCTGCTCGTCTATCCACGACTTTTGCGGCACATCGTGGATGATATCTCCCTCTTCATAACCGCCGATCAGGAACGGAGATGCCGGATCGTGCAGGCGGCTTTGCGCCAGCACTTTTGAGGTCTCAGCGTTTGCGTAACAATATCTGCACAAATGCCTGCAGGTGTTGTAGGCACCAATGTCGCA
>CADBMM010000159.1 GCA_902795795.1 uncultured Lachnospiraceae bacterium
GTGCCGGAACAGGGCGGCGGAAAGCTGATCCCGGAGGGAATGTGCAATCCGGGACAGGTCTATACCGTATCCCGTGGAAAGTCCGGTATGATCGGCGTGTTCCGTCTGGAATCGCAGGTGCTTCCGGGCAATGGCAAGTTTGACCGAACTGGCCTCGGTTCGGATCGGGAGTGCAGAGAGGCGTCTAATACAGCATTCAGCTTCCTGAAAGCAAATGGGAACCGGATCAGCGGCAGCATCAGCACGACCACAAAGGATTACATCGTAAACTATCAGGATTTACAGGGAATTGGGATGACCAACAGGCTGGCGCTGCCGACGCTGATCGCACTCAGCTCTATTGCCCTAAGCAAACCGACAGTAAGCTCTCTGGCTGTGCTGGGCGAGATAAGTATCAGCGGAACCATAATCAAGGTAGATGAGCTTGCAAATGCGCTGCAAGTTTGCCTGGATTCTGGTGCGAAGAAGGTATTGCTGCCGATCACTTCTGCCGGTGATCTCGGCACGGTTCCCGCAGAACTGGTTGGATGCTTCAACCTGATTTTCTATAGCAGCGCCGAGGACGCGGTGTATAAGGCGCTGGGAGTGGAGTGAGATTATGAGTTCTTTTGCCTCTTACTACAAGTGTGCATTACAAGTTAATCCTTCAAGCTATGCGCATTATCGAGGAAATCCGGCTGCAGAAGAAACAGCCTATAACGCAGAGATACTTAGGAAGTGTCGGGAGAATAATATTGAGGTAGTTGGTCTGGCAAATCACGGTAACGTTGATTCGTCAGAATCTTTACGAGAGCTTCTGGTTGATAATGGGATAGTGGTTTTTCCTGGCTTTGAAATAATGGCAGCTGAAAAAATCCATATGGTTTGTTTGTTCCCGGAGGATAGGACTGTCTCTCAGCTGAATCGTTATTTAGGCGCGATGGGGTTAGATACCGCTGAGCGAGGCAATGAGACAAGCTCTTTGACTTGCCTTCAAATAGCGCAAAAAGTGTTAGATGAAGGTGGTTTTTGGTATGCAGCACACATTACCAGTGATAACGGAATACTGAAGATAGGCAAGCTAAATACTGTATGGCAGAGTGATTTACTGGTTGCTGCACAAATTCCGGATTCAAAAGAAAACATCGATCCAAACTATAAAAATATAGTGAGCAATACTGACCCACAGTACAAAAGATCAAAAGCGCCAGCATATATCAATGCATGTGATATAGAGAAACCTGAAGATTTAGATAAAGAAACGGCAACTACTCTGATAAAGATGTCGGAGCCGTCCTTCCAGAATTTTGTGATGGCATTCAAAGATCCTGATTCGCGGATTCGTCTTAATAGTGAAGTCGAAACCGGATATCAGAGTGCCATTCGTAGCCTAAAGGTATTTGGGGGCTATCTTGATGGTCTGGATATCGAGTTTTCAGATAATCTGGTCACTATTATTGGCGGTAGAGGGACAGGCAAATCGACGATCATAAATTTTATACGTTATGCGCTGGACATGCCCCCTAAAGAGAAGCAACGAAAAAAAGACTTTGATGAAATGATTGAACACAATCTTGGCACGATATCCAGGATAGAATTGATCGTTGAATCAAACGCACAGTTTGGTCGAGTTTATAAGATTATAAAGAGATATAATGCGGCTCCTGTAATAGAAGATACGGATGGTAAGGTTTCAAATCTCCGAATTGAAGATATTGTTCCAAGGATCGAAATATATGGACAAAACGAGATTGTTGAATCTGTTCGAAATCCGGAACTGATCAATGACATTGTCTTAAGACTTTTTACACAGGATGCAGAAATTCAAGGCCGAATCCAGAAAGCTTATCAGAATTTAGCCGACAATAGTGCTGAGATTGCAAAAGCAGAAGCTGCCATTGAGGCCGATGAAGGAGAGTCAGCAGACCTCCCCACGTTAAAGGAAAAGCTCAGGTATTATGAAGATGCAGGACTTGATAAAAAGGTCCCTCTGATTGAAGAACTGACTGGTGAGGAAGCTTTATTAGAAACGTTCGGAGCGTCAATTCCGCACCAAGGCATGGAGTTTACGGAATTGGTTGAAGAATCTTCAGATGCACTTCCAGAATTAACTGCATTAGCACAGGAGTACAATCAGAGATTAGGAAGAATCAAGAATGATTACGATGAGTTAATAAAATGGGCTGTGGAACAGTATTCCGATATTAAAAAGAAGTGGGAATCAAAGAAGGCTGAAAAAGATGAAGAAATAAGGAAGTCCCTTGCTGCTGTAGAGGGCATCCAAGATAAATCATCATCCGAAATAGTGGCTGAATATTCCAGACTTTTAAAAAAGGTCAAGAAAGCTGAACCTGTTAGTAAAAGATTGGAGGAAAATCGGAGAAGAATTGCCGAACTTGAAAGCCAACGCCTTACGTTGATTGAAGCCTGCCGAAAAAGCTGGGACTCCCATGTGGAAGCTATGACGGCACAACTGAAAAAATTGAACAAAAAGAAACTCAGAGGAGTTGTTCGGCTTTCAATCAATTTCAGGCAGCAAAAAGATTTGCTTATTGAAAAGCTTTTGAAAATTGACGGTATAGGGGACAAAAGCATTTCTGGCATTATTGAGTATAAAAATTTTGACGCGTTTACATTTTCGGATGATGTTCGGAAAGGCGCAGGACACATTAAAGATAAATACCATTTGACAACATCATCTGCAGAGAAAATAATCAGAGGCCTTTCAGCAAAGGATATTCGAGATATTGAAGAGCTCATATTCCCAGATCAATTTGTTGTGGAATTGCTGGTCAATGGGAAGTACAAGTCGATGAGCAATCTCTCAAAAGGTCAGCAATGCACTGCGATACTTCATATTATATTGCTGGAGAACAAAGATCCTCTTATCGTTGATCAGCCAGAGGATAACTTAGACAATTCCTTTATTGCAGAGGATTTAATCACCGCTATTCGGGATAACAAGATTCGAAGGCAATATATATTTGCTACGCATAATGCAAATATCCCTGTGTTCGGTGATGCAGAGTTGATTGTAGCGATGGAGGAAAAGGACGGAGCGGGTATCATTACAGAAGGTGGCATTGGTTCGGTTGACACGGAAACGGTTAAGACGCAAGTGATTCGTATTCTTGAAGGCGGTGAAGCGGCCTTTAAGATGCGAGAAGAAAAATATGGGTTAAAGGCATGATAGGAAACTATAAAATAATCACTCTTTGTGGCAGCACCCGTTTCAAAGACGAGTTCATGGAGGCACAGAAGCGTTTGACATTGGCTGGTAACATTGTGATCAGTGTCGGCTTGTTCGGACACTCCGGTGATAATGAAGTCTGGGAGAACATGGATGAGGGTGCTCTGACAAAAACAAAAGAGATGCTGGACGACATGCACAAACGCAAGATTGACATGGCAGACGAGATATTTGTCATAAATGTCGGTGGTTATATTGGCTCCAGTACACAATCAGAGATTGATTATGCTGTGGCCACTGGAAAGCCGGTGCACTATCTGGAAATGGTTCAGAAATAGGAAAAAGGCAGCGTTATCTCAAATCCGTTTATTCAATTTCGTAATGATGTGAGGTGTCTATGGAAAATGGAACTAGGCTCAGGCTTTTATATATATACCAACATCTTCTTAAATACTCTGATGCAGACCATCCGATCTCTACGCCGGAATTACTCCGATATTTGAAAGAAGAACATGGTATGGAAGTCAACCGGACCACCCTGCCCGGTGACTTTGCCATGATGGAAAAGGCCGGGCTTCATTTTGAGATTATCAAGTCCAGGCAGAATAAGTACTATTTCGATGGCCGGTTATTTGATGTGGCGGAACTGAAGCTTTTGATCGACGCGGTATCCTCATCCAAGTTCATCACGGAAAAGAAAAGCAAGGATCTAATTCGGAAGCTGACCACCTTGACATCGGAGTATAACGGGGAAAAGCTCCGCCGACATGTTACGGTCGAAGGCCGCGTGAAGTCAGAGAATGAAAAAGCATATTATATCTTGGACGCGGTCAATGATGCGATTGATAAGAACTGTAAGATCCGTTTCCAGTACACGGAATATAGCAACCGGAAGCGTAAGGCCATGAGGAACGCCGGCGAGTATTACGTTGTCAGTCCTTATGCCCTTGTCTGGGATGGCGATTACTATTACATGATTGGCTGGTGCGACAATCGGGAGCATATGCGTAACTTCCGTCTGGATCGTGTCTATAAGACGCCACAGATCCTGGAGGATGAAGAGGCTGTTCCGGAACCGAAAGACTTCAATCTGGCGGAGTATTCTCAGAAAGTATTCCGGATGTTCGGAAACGATGATGAAACGGAAGTCGAACTGCTCTGTGAGACCGGCATGATGAACGGAATCGTGGACCAGTTTGGAACAAAGGTGAAGACGGAAGAAGTCGATGACCAGCACTTCCGGGCGACCGTGACTGTCTGCCCCTCTCCTACTTTTTATCGGTGGGTGTTCGGGTGGAACGGCGGTATGAAAATCGTCGGACCAGAAAACATAAAAGCTGAATATAGGGCTATGCTGGTACAAGCGCTGGCAGACTGAAAAGCCTGTACTAAAATGTCGCCTCTGACGCGACCATATCACAGCCGCCCGATGATATCCTTGACCAAAAGAAAGAATGGAGGTCTTAGTCAATGACCAAAACAGAACTGAGATATATCGCAGAAGATCTGGTTGAGGAACTTCGGGAACTTCCTGATGGAACGGCAGTCACATCAGGATTGCTTCTGAAGAGAATCGGATATGACCCGAAGGATATGAATGACGAGGAACTATTCGATTATCATAACGCACTTTTCCGTGCGGCGAAAGCTAACCATATGATTCTTGACATGTCTGAACACGAAAACAAGTTAGAGGGGCTTCCCTGGAATCTTGATTTCGTTGTACGAAACAAAAAGGCACAGATCAAATGTCCCCGCTGCGGCAGTAAGGACACTGCCAGGATCCTATATGGGATGCCTGCTTTCAGTGATGTGCTTCAGGAAAAGCTTGCTTTAGGCAAGATACATCTCGGCGGTTGCTGTATCTCGGGAGGAGAGACTACAAATGGTGATAGAATATCTCTTGATCCGGGACGCTATTGCAATCATTGCCGAAAGGAATTTGCTTCACCGGCATATCTGAGGGTTGATGAGCATTATGTCAGTTACATAGATCTGGTCGAAGCTGTTGAATTTGAGGTTGGAGGTTATTTCGGAGGGACCACCAGAGTTTATTTAAATAAGAATGATAAAGGTGCTTTAGTGCATGTGGAATATTATAACGGTAGAGTTGAATTACCGCCTGAAGACAGACAGATCACCCCGCTTCGCTGGAAGCGTCTTGTGAACCGCCTCTACAACGAGTTCTATATCCATGAATGGAAAAAGAGTTATAACAATTGGGACATTCTTGATGGAACACAATGGGAATTGAAGATAAAGCTGGGGGGTCGGCGGACACGAACATACAGTGGCAGCAATGACTATCCGCCATATTGGGGCGAGTTAAAAGCTCTTTTCCGCCCGTTTGGAAAGCTGTAAAAAAGGGGAGCTGATCTGCAATGAAGAATCAATATCTTGCCGATCTGGGCGACTACGGAAAATATGCTCTTTTGCGTTTTCTTGCAAGCAAAGGAATTAACATAGGTGTCAACTGGTATCTGACGCCGAATGACAGATCTTCAGATGGAAAGTTTACTGATTATCTGGAAGAACCTATCAAAGAATGGATGCATGACACAGAACTTTTTGACTGTTTAAAGACTGTTTATAAGCGTGATGGGAAGTCTGTATTAGACATAGAATGTACCAACCTGATTCCTGGCGCGATATATTTTTCTGACTGCCTTGATCAGAATAATCGTTCTTTTTTTGAAAGAGATTTGAATCGTAATCGCTGGTTTGAGGCCTCTGTTTTAGCTCTCAAGAAAGCGGAGCTCATCTTTGCAGATCCAGATAATGGGATCAGCTATAGAGCAACAGCACGAACAAAAAACAATGAGAAATACATCCTGCCGCAAGAGGTTGAGCGTTACTATTGTGAAGGAAAAGATGTGGTTTTTTATTGTCATAAAGGAAGAAGAAGCGATGCCGCTTGGTTAAAAGTTAGAACGCAGTTAAAGCAACGGCTTGGAAACGCACAGATACTTACGCTGACATATCATAAAGGGACACAACGATCTTACATTTTCGCTTTGCATCCGGATTCTGTAAATAACTACGCTGAGTGGATTTACTCTTTTGTTTCGAACGGCTGGTATCCGGCATTCACAAGTGAAGGCTTCACATTTCGGAATGTGGCAGAATTCCAGGACATGTATCCTACGAAACCGGAAAAGGAACATGCGCTTAAGGATCTTTCAAATGCGCAGATTGATCTTCTGATAGAATCCTGCAGTAACGTGCAGGCTAAAATATTCTATGCTACATTCAAGAAGAGTGTGAAGGGTAAATGAAATGAGAATAGCTGCCATGACATTACGGCTGCACGCACCCTGTTGCCACAGCCTCAAGGAAAAGAGAATGATCGTGAAGAGCCTCATCGCAAAGCTGCAGAACCGCTTCCATGTGTCTGCGGCGGAGATTGATGAGCAGGACGTCCATCAGATCATCGTAATCGGCGTTGCGGCCATCGTGCCGCACAACGCCATGGCAGACAGCCTGATGGATGAGATCTCCCTGTTCGTTGAGGAGAACTGCGAAGCGGAGATCCTCGATGAAGCCAGGGAAATCCGGTAAAAAGGCGAGAAAAAGTCGTCTGACAAAAAGGCAAATAAGCCACAAAATATGCGCTAAATTCGCGACCTGTCGGTTTCTGCTGACAGGTCATTTTAATTTGCGAGTTTTCACTTGAAATCAGAACATACGTTTGCTATGATTGGATCACATCGGAAGCAGATTGCTTCCGAATGAGAACACATGACTCGGAGGTGATGAAATCCATGCGGCGCAAAGATCCAGAATTGATGCAGCGGATCAGTGACTACATTGGTGATTATTACAGACAGAACCATTCCACACCAACTACCAGGGAGATCTCTTCTGCCA
>CADBMM010000160.1 GCA_902795795.1 uncultured Lachnospiraceae bacterium
ATATGCAGACAGAAGCTTCAGTTTTATTACTAAGACTCCGCCTGCGGCAGTACTTCTTAAGAAGGCAGCTAATATCAAGTCCGGTTCGGGCGCTCCGAACAAGACAAAGGTAGCAACGATCACAAAAGCTCAGGTCAAAGAGATCGCTGAGACCAAGATGCCCGATCTTAACGCAGCTTCCATCGAAGCAGCTATGAGCATGATCGCCGGCACAGCAAGAAGCATGGGTATTGTCGTAGAAGACTGAGATTCAGATGTGGGAGGGACGATCCCGAATCACCACAAGGAGGTTAATTTAGAATGAAACACGGAAAACATTATAAAGAAGCAGCTGCGGCAATAGACCGCATGAAATTATATGAGTCGAACGAAGCTATTGCACTTGTAAAACAGGTTGCTAAAGCAAAATTCGATGAGACAGTAGAAGTACATATCCGCACAGGCTGCGATGGACGTCATGCAGACCAGCAGGTCAGAGGCGCTGTTGTCCTTCCGAACGGAACTGGTAAAACAGTAAGAGTACTTGTATTCGCAAGAGGCGCAAAGGCTGATGAAGCTACAGCAGCAGGCGCTGATTTCGTAGGAGCAGAGGAACTCATTCCGAAGATCCAGAATGAAGGATGGTTCGATTACGATGTAGTCGTTGCAACACCTGACATGATGAGCGTTGTAGGCCGCCTGGGCCGTGTGCTCGGACCCAAAGGCCTTATGCCGAACCCGAAATCAGGTACGGTAACAATGGATGTAGCAGGCGCTATCGCTGATATCAAAGCCGGTAAAGTTGAGTATCGTCTTGACAAAACAAACATCATCCATTGCCCGATCGGCAAGGTTTCCTTTACAGAGGAAGCTCTTGAACAGAACTTCGATGCTCTTATGGGAGCTATTACAAAAGCCCGCCCGGCAGCTCTGAAGGGAACTTATTTAAGAAGCATTTCCCTTTCATCTACGATGGGCCCTGGAGTTAAGATCAACCCGATCAAATTCGGCTGATAATGCTCCGTGCCGCCCTTGCTTTTTCGAAGGCAGGGTGGTATATTAACTATGCAATACGTAACTGATGTGAAGAGTGGACCGAAAGGCCCGCTCTTCTTGCGTATAGCAATGAGCCATGCGCAGACTTGATGGAAGACGGACAGCGAGAACTGGTTCTCGACTGGACGTTTGACAGAAAGGATGCATAGGGCGAATGCCGCGACAGTGAGCGCCCGGAGGACGCGTAACTGTAGGCATGGCTCAAAGCAGCAAGGACAGAACGATCGGAGAAACAGATGAGCCGCAAGGAAGATTACGAAAAAAAAGCAGAGGAGCTGGCGCTGCCGATAATTGAAAACGAAGGCTTCGAGTTTGTTGATGTGGAATACGTTAAAGAAGCGGGAGAATGGTATCTTCGCCTTTATATTGATAAAGAAGGCGGGATCACCATTGATGACTGCGAAAATGTCAGCAGAAAGTTTTCTGATGCGCTGGATAAAGCAGATTTCATAGACGAAGCATATGTTATGGAAGTAAGCTCCCCTGGACTTTTACGGCCTTTGAAAAAGGACCGTGATTTCCAGAGGAATATCGGAAAACCGGTGGAGATAAAAACATTTAAGCCCATAGACGGCGAAAAAGAATTTGTCGGTGAGCTGGAAGCTTTCACGGCAGACGAGATCACCATTAATACAGATGATAAAAGGATGAATATAGCGAGAAAGGATATTTCACTTATTCGTCAGTATATAGAGTTTTAACACCCGATTTAAACCGTAGGAGGAAAAGGAAAAAACAATGAGTGCTGAATTAAAAGAAGCTATTGAAGCGATAGCCAAAGAGAAAAACATCAGCAAAGACGCGCTGCTTGACGGCATTGAGCTGTCGCTTCTTCAGGCCTGCAAAAACCATTTCGGTAAAGCAGACAATGTTGTGGTAGAGATCAACAGGGATACATGTGACTACGAAGTATATGCAAACAAGGAAGTTGTTGAAACGGTAGAAGATCCTGCCATGCAGATTTCACTGTTTGAGGCCAGAAAAGTTGATGAAAAGTATGAGATCGGCGATATCGTAAGGATCCCGATCCAGTCGAAAGCATTTGGCCGTATCGCGACACAGAACGCCAAGAACGTTATTCTTCAGAAGATACGTGAAGAAGAACGCAGATCACTGTTCGATCGTTATTATGAACGCGAGCATCAGATCGTCAGCGGAACCGTATCAAGAATAAACGGCAGGACGATAGCTATAAATCTCGGAAAAGCAGACGGTATCCTTACCGAATCGGAAATGGTCAAATCCGAAAACCTGCGCGTACATGACAGAGTCAAGGTCTATGTTGTCGAGGTCAAAGATTCTCCGAAAGGACCGAGGATCCTGGTGTCCAGAAGCCATCCGGAACTCGTTAAGAAGCTTTTTGAATCCGAAGTATCGGAGCTTGCTGAAGGCATTATAGAGATCAAGGCAATTGCCCGTGAGGCGGGTTCAAGGACAAAAATGGCCGTCGCCAGCAATGACCCGGATGTAGATGCTGTCGGCGCATGCGTCGGTATGAACGGCATAAGAGTAGGAGCAGTAGTGGATGAGCTCGGCGGAGAAAAAGTCGATATCATAAACTGGGATGATAACCCTGCGCTGCTTATTGAAAACGCCCTTTCACCTGCGAAGGTCATTTCGGTACTGGCGGATCCAGACGACAGAACTGCACTTGTCATAGTTCCGGATTACCAGCTTTCACTGGCGATCGGAAAGGAAGGCCAGAACGCGAGACTTGCCGCAAAGCTTACGGGCTTTAAGATCGATATCAAGTCAGAGACCCAGGCACAGGAAGCCGGAATCTTCGAAGAATATTTCGGTGAAGATGATGATGAAGAGTATGAGGAACACGATGAAGCGGCAGAGGAGTACGCGGAAGATGAAGTATCAGACGAGTACGTGGAAGCTGAAGGAAACGAAGAAGTGACCGAAGAGCCGGCCGGTGAATAAAAATGAGTAACGGAGCAAAAATAAGAACGTGCTGCGGATGCAGAAAAGCTGAAGGCAAAGCCGGGCTAATAAGGATAGTAAGAACGCCGGAAGGCGATGTTATCCTTGACCGTACAGGAAAGGCGAACGGCAGAGGTGCTTATGTCCATGCGGATGCTGCCTGCCTCGCAAAGGCCGAGAGGTCAAAAGCTCTGGACAGATCCTTAAAATGCGCGGTACCCGAAACGATATACCGTGAGATCGAAAAGGAGCTTGCAGATAATGGCTGTTGATAAGACGATCATGATGCTGGGGCTGGCGATGAAGGCCGGAAAAGTTGTGAGCGGCGAGACCGGATGTGAAAATTCCATTCGCGACGGAAGTGCATTGCTTGTGATATTAGCTGAAGACGCTTCTTCAAATACATCGAAGAAGTTCAGGGATAAATGCAGTTTTTATAATGTTCCGCTTATTGTTAAGTATAAAAAAGACGAGATCGGAAGAGCACTCGGCAAAGAGCTCCGCTCGGTTGCGGCAGTAACGGATAAAGGATTTGCCGATGCGCTGATAAAGAAGCTTAGGCAAGAATGACAATACATAATTGATAAAGGATAAGAGCCTATGAGTATGGAAAAAGAAGAAGCAAAGACTACTAAGGTGACTAAAGCCGCCGACGGAACCGCAGGCAAAGAGGCACCGAAAAAGAAAAAGTATATTCAGGTCTTCAGGCCGCAGAATGCTTCCAGTAAGGAAACAAAAAGCATGGCGAAGGCTGTTAATAAAAAAACCGTAAAGCCTGAAGAGCCTGAAAAGAAGATGGTCAAGGTCAGAAAGGCCGACGGGACTATTGTGCTCGTTGACAGCAGCACGATCAAGAGAAAGCCTAAGACCGTAAAACCGGCAGAACCTGTTAAGGCCGAAGCGGCTGTAATAAATGAAGCTGTTAAAGAGAGTGCCGAGACCAAAGCTGCGGAAGCAGCTGCAGCAGTACAGACGGTTGCGAAAGCACCGGCAAAGGCTCCTGAAGCTGCGGCTAAAGCTCCCGAAGCGCCGGTAAAAGCTGCTGAAGCGGAAGCAAAAACTGCCGAAACACCGGCAAAAGCAGCTGAAGCACCGGCAAAAGCTGCTGAAGTGGAAGCAAAAGCCCCCGAAGCACCGGCGAAAGCTGCCGAAGCACCGGCAAAAACTGCCGAGGCACCGGCAAAGGCTGCTGAGACAGTAAAAACCGTTTCGGTAAAGCCGGAAGCAGAAAAAGTGCCTGAAAAAGCGCCTGCAGCAGCGGAAAATGCAAGACCTGCACAGGCTTCAGGGCAGGAAAAGACATCGGGAGCAGGAGCATCTCAGCCCAAAGCGCCAGCAGGACAGGAAGACAGGAAGCATGAAAGAAACGACAGACAGTCTTCCGACAGAGGAGAGCGCAGAGGCCCGAGAGATCAGAAGCGTTCAGATAACCTTATTCGTACAGATAACCGTAACCGCGACGCTTCCCACAGCGGAGGAGCGGATACGAGAAAGCCGTACGGCACAAGACCTGCTTCAGACCGCACAGGTGGTGGCACCAGACCTGCGTTTAATAAAGACAGGCAAGGCTCTGAAGACAGACCCGGACGCGCAAGAACGTCAGGACCTGATTTCAAAAAGCGGGCTGATGACAGAAGGTCTCCGGCACCAGTCGCACCGGATCTTGGTCTTAAAAAGAATACCGGAAGAGCCGGCGCCAAGGATAACAAGGCTAAAGACAAGAATAAGGATAATTTAAGAGATAATAAGTTTGCTAACGACAAGATGCCAGGCAACAGGCCCAATCAGGGCAGGAAGCAGCATCAGCAGCTTCCTAAAGCTCTCCAGAAGCCTACGCATAAGGCACCTGAAGAAAAGAAGGAAGAGATCGTTACAGAGATCACCCTTCCGGAGAAGATCACTATTCGTGAGCTTGCCGAGAAGATGAAGATGCAGCCTGCAGCTATAGTCAAAAAACTGTTTATGCAGGGTACGATAGTTACGGTCAACCAGGAGGTCGATTTTGATACCGCCCAGGAGATCGCACTTACATTTGATATCATTGCAGAGCAGGAAGAAAAAGTCGACGTTATCGAAGAACTTCTTCGCGAAGAGGAAGAAAATGAGAAGGATATGACGCCCAGACCGCCTGTAGTCTGCGTTATGGGACATGTCGACCACGGCAAAACATCTCTGCTCGACGCTATCAGGGATACGCACGTTACCGACAGGGAAGCTGGCGGAATCACTCAGCATATCGGCGCTTATGTCGTACCGATAAACGGACAGAAGATAACCTTCCTCGATACGCCTGGACACGAAGCGTTTACAGCCATGCGTATGCGTGGAGCGAATTCTACGGATATCGCAATTCTGGTAGTTGCCGCTGACGACGGTGTAATGCCACAGACCATAGAGGCTATTAACCATGCGAAGGCCGCAGGAGTCGAGATCATCGTTGCCATCAATAAGATAGATAAGCCCGGCGCGAACATCGACAGGGTCAAGCAGGAGCTTACGGAATACGGTCTCATAGCTGAAGACTGGGGCGGCTCAACGGTATTCGTACCTGTTTCCGCCAAGACTCACGAAGGCATAGACAACCTCCTTGAGATGATCCTGCTTACAGCCGAAGTGCTTGAACTTAAGGCTAACAAAAAGAGAAAAGCAAGAGGTCTTGTTCTTGAAGCCAAGCTGGACAAGGGCAAGGGCCCGGTAGCAAACGTACTTGTTCAGAAAGGTACGCTTAAGCTTGGCGACTATATCGCGGCAGGATCCTGCTCAGGTAAGGTCAGGGCTATGATGGATGAGAACGGACGTCAGGTCAAGCAGGCAGGTCCCTCTACACCGGTAGAGATACTCGGACTTAACGGAGTTCCCAATGCCGGCGAGATCATTGTAGCCTTTGATACAGATAAGGAAGCAAAGAACTTCTCCGCTACATTCGTTGCCGAGAATAAGAACAGGCTTGTTGAAGATACAAAGGCCAAGATGTCTCTTGATGATGTATTCAGCAAGATCAAGGAAGGCAATCTGAAGGAACTTAATATTATCGTCAAGGCCGATGTGCAGGGTTCTGTGGAAGCCATGAAGACATCGCTTCTTAAACTTTCAAATGAAGAAGTCGTCGTTAAGATAATCCACGGCGGCGTTGGAGCGATAAATGAGTCTGATATAACCCTGGCGGCTACTTCAGAGGCCATAGTTATCGGATTTAACGTACGTCCCGACGCCCAGGCAAAGGCTACTGCCGAGGAAGAAGGCGTGGACGTAAGACTTTACAAGGTAATTTATCAGGCGATCGAGGATGTAGACCGTGCAATGAAGGGCATGCTCGATCCGATATACGAGGAGAAGGTCATCGGTCACGCGGAGATCAGGCAGATATTCAAGGCATCAGGCATTGGAAATATCGCCGGAAGTTATGTGCTTGACGGAACGTTCCAGAGAGACTGCAAGATCAGGATCACCAGAGAAGGCAAGCAGATCTATGAAGGCCAGCTGGCATCGCTTAAGAGATTCAAGGATGATGTCAAGGAAGTAAAAGCAGGCTTTGAATGCGGTCTTGTATTTGACGGATTCGGAGATATCGCCGAGTTCGATCAGGTCGAAGCGTACATAATGGTCGAGGTGCCGAGGACCTGAGAAGGTACAGCATTATGAGAAAAAACAGTATTAAACATTCAAGAATAAACGGTGAGGTCCAAAGGGCCCTTTCGAAAATAATTGCTGAGGAAGTACACGATCCCAGAGTAGGCATGATGACGTCTGTCACCGATGTGGAAGTCGCTACAGATCTTAAAACATGTAAGGTCTATATAAGCGTACTTGGCAATGATGAAACGAAAAAGGCAGCTTTTGAAGGGCTTAAGAGGGCTGAAGGCTTTTTAAGGAGCAGACTGGCGCAGACAGTCAATTTAAGAAATACCCCCGAGCTTCGCTTTTTAAGGGATGATTCTCTCGAATACGGAGCAAAGATGTCGCAGATGATCGATGAGGTCGTCAGCGCGATGCCGGACAGGAGCTGCGAAGAGCAGCAGGAAGATCTATGAAGCGTATAGAAGATTATCTTGATGGAATAAAAAGAATAGCCATAACCGGGCACGTAAGCCCGGACGGCGACTGCGCGGGCTCCTGCCTGGGACTCTGGAATTATCTTAAAGATAATTATCCGGATATAACAGCCCATGTTTATCTGCAGGAGACAAAAGATGTCTTCAATTTCCTCAGGGGAGTCGATGAGATAAGGCATGATGACACAGGCGAGGATTATGATCTCATGATCCTCCTTGATATAAGCAGCAAGAACAGGATAGCCTTTGCTGAGAAGATCCTGGAACGCGTTCCGAAAACGCTGTGTATAGATCATCATGTGACCAATCCCGGCGGGTTTACCTGGTTTGATAACGATCCAATGGCAAGCTCTGCCTCTGAGGTCCTTAGCAGATATCTCGATCCGGAAAAGATCTCTTTAAGCTGCGCCGAGTGCCTGTACACCGGTATAGTCCATGATACGGGCGTTTTCCAGTATACCTGTACATCTCCTGAGACGATGCGCACTGCGGCCATGCTCATGGAAAAGGGCCTGGATTTTACGAAGATCATCGAAGAAAGCTTTTTTGCAAAGACTTATTCCCAGAACCTGGCTATGGCGAAGGTCATTACAGGCTCAAAACTGATGCTGAACGGGATGGTCATAGCAGGGGTGATGACCAGGGAAGAAAGATGGAAGCTCGGTATGAAGGCGGCGGAGCTGGACAACATCGTATCCCAGCTCAGATATACGTCGGGAGTAGATGTGGCGATCTTCCTGTATCAGCTTGACGGAGGCGAATACAAGGTCAGCCTGCGTTCCAAGGAGATCATAGACGTCAGCGCCGTAGCTGCAGTATTTGATGGCGGAGGACACGTTCGTGCTGCAGGCTGCAAGTTCTGCGGAGAGCCTGACGAAATTATGGATAAGCTGATCGCGGAGATCGTAAAGCAGCTGGATGGGCGGTAATTTAAATGAACGGGATCCTTAATCTTTATAAAGAAAAGGGATTTACTTCCCACGATTGTGTTGCGAAGCTCCGTGGAATATTCAGGCAGAAAAAGATCGGTCACATGGGGACGCTGGATCCTGCGGCGGAAGGAGTCCTGCCGGTTGCGCTTGGAAAGGCCACACGGCTGATAGAGCTCTTTTCAGACGACAGGAAGACCTACAGAACGGTCATGCTTCTTGGTACGGTTACTGATACTCTCGACCTTGAAGGCAAGGTGCTTGAGACCTGTGAGGTCTGCTGCGATGAAAAAGATGCAGAAAGCGCGGTATTCTCGTTCCTGGGTGATCAGATGCAGATCCCTCCGATGTATTCCGCTATAAAGAAGGACGGTAAAAAGCTTTACGAGCTTGCGAGAGAAGGAAAGGCGATCGAGCGGGAGCCACGGCCGATAAAGATATTTGATATCCATATAGACCGTATTGAGCTGCCCGAGGTCGAGTTTACTGTCGAATGCTCCAAGGGAACATATATCAGATCTCTTTGCGATGATATCGGGAGAAAGCTTGGCTGCGGAGCCTGTATGAAATATCTCGAACGTATAAAGGTCGGGAATTTTATTAAGAAAGATTCTTATACCTTAGACGACCTGGAAAAACTGGCGGCCGGGGAAAGACTGGAAGAAGCTGTATTGCCGATAGACGAGCTGTTCCCTGAACTTGAGAAGGTAAAGACCCGCGAAGGTTCAGGCGATAAGGCTGCTCATAACGGGAATCAGCTGGAGGCAGGGCTCCTTAATGTTAATGAGTCTCCGAAAGGCAGATTCTGGCTGTATGATTCCAGGGATAATATCATAGGGATCTATGAATATAAAAAGGGAAGATATTTCCCGGTAAAAATAGTTTTTGAGGAAAAAATTGATTTATTATAAAAAACTCGAAGATATAAAACAGGAAGCACCTGTTGTCGTAACACTTGGAAAGTTCGACGGGGTGCACAGGGGACATCAAAAACTGCTTCATGAGGTTTTTGAGATAGCAAAAAAGCAGAAACTTAAGACCTGCGTATTCACTTTCAGCGTGCTGCCTCAGGCAAAACTCATGCATAAAAAGTCCATGACGATCCTTTCGAATGCCGAACGAAGGGCCTTCCTTGAACATATTGGCACGGATATCCTTATTGAATGTCCTTTCACCGATGCCATCAGGAATATGGAACCTGAAGAATTCGTGCAGGAGATACTTATAGACCGCCTCAAATGCCGTGCGGCGGTCGTGGGTACGGATTTCAGATTCGGGAAAGACAGGGCAGGCACGCCGGAGACTCTGGCTGAAGCAGGGAAAAAGCTCGGTATAGACGTGCGGATCATAGACAAGCTCATGTACGGCGACCGGGAAATAAGCAGCACCTTCATACGTGAAGAACTTGTAAAAGGTGATATCAGGAAGGTAAATGAGCTGCTGGGCTACCCGTTTTACGTTGAAGGCCCTGTAGTCCATGGAGAGCACAACGGAACTAAAATAGGCTTTCCCACCGCGAATCTGAAGCCTGATGAACGGAAGATATTGCCGCCTAACGGCGTATATAAAACCGAAACAACGATACATGGAAAGCGCTACAGAAGCATAACCAACGTAGGAACGCGTCCGACCCTGGGCGGACAGACTGTAAGTATAGAGACAAATATCCTTGAGTTCGACGGGGATATATACGAAGAATTCATAAAAGTTGATTTTATCTCTTTTATCAGACCGGAACGGAAATTTGCAGATCTTGGAGAACTGAAAAAGCAGATAGAGGAAGATATAAAACAGCGGCAGATCTGACTTCAAAGTCGGATCTGCCGCGATCTTGGAAAAGACAGAATATATATTTCCGCTGCCTTTCCGGTTTACTGCCGTGACGCCTTGATCTTTTCCAGCTCGCCAAAAAGATAATCATTTATGACTTTAATATAAGTACCTTTCATTCCGCTGGAACGGGATTCTATGACTCCGGCGCTTTCAAATTTGCGGAGCGCGTTTACGATGACTGATCTTGTTATCCCCGCGCGGTCGGCGATCTTGCTGGCGACCAGGATGCCTTCATTTCCGTCAAGCTCATCGAAGATCTGTATTGCCGCTTCAAGCTCGGTGAAGGAGAGAGTATTGAAAGCGGATTCGACTTCCTGTATCTTTCTGGTCTCTTCGACATTTTCTTCGCTCTGGGATCTCATGATCTCCAGACCTACGACATTCGTACCGTATTCACTAACGATAATATCGTCTATGTCGTATCTTGGATCTATCCTGTAAATAAAGATCGTGCCAAGACGCTCGCCCGCGATCTCTATCGGGTTTATGATCGCGGTGAATTTGTAGCTTTTTTCATTCTCGAATCCAAGCGTGTCCAGTGATACGTTTTCTTTTGTCGAAAGGACTCCAAGCAGACGCTCGTTAAGGAGAGGATCGATGAAGCTGCCTACCTTAGCCGGCATCAGTTCTCCGATGACAGGCACATTTTCTGCTGCACTGACGCCAAGGACTTTGCCCTTTCCGGAGAGAACAAGGATGTTTGATGCAAGGCATTCGGTAAGTACCTTGCATATGTCGTTAAAGACTACTTTGGAAGATGAATTGTTGTGGAGCAGTTTGTTGATTTTTCTTGTCTTATCAAGTAATTGTACACTCATGATTGGTTTTCCTGCCTTTTCATCTTTGAATTGAGCTATTTCTACGGATGAATAATATCACATAAAAAAGAAAATTGCCAGAAAAATATCTGAAAATTACAAAATTTGCATGATAATAATCAAAATATAGTTTTTTTCAATTTTTTATCGGATTAAATATACAATAAAAAGCCTAAAATTTGTCCTTGACATTGGATAGCAAACGCGGTAATATGATGAAAGTCAAGTAGCACTCAAATAAAGCGAGTGCTAATAAATAGAAAAACAAAGGATCTTTAAGGAGGCAGAATATAATGAACTTAGTACCGTTGGCAGACAGAGTCGTACTTAAACAGTGCGAAGCTGAAGAAAAAACAAAGTCAGGTATCATCCTCACATCCGCAGCACAGGAAAAGCCGCAGGAAGCCATTGTACTGGCAGTAGGCCCTGGAACAGATGATGTAAAAATGGAAGTTAAAGAGAACGACAGAGTTATCTTTTCAAAATATGCCGGAACAGAAGTAAAGGTAGACGGCGAAGAGTATATAATCGTAAAACAGTCAGATATTCTTGCAATCGTAAAATAATCGGGAGGAAATAATCAATCATGGCAAAAGAGATCAAATACGGAGCAGAAGCCCGTTCGGCACTTGAAGCCGGTGTAAATAAACTTGCTGACACAGTACGTG
>CADBMM010000161.1 GCA_902795795.1 uncultured Lachnospiraceae bacterium
CCTGCTCTGGCTTTGTTCGGCATTGCCGGGTCTGCGATAAGGGCACGGGAGAAGGAAATACCGTCCGCATCGCCGCTCGCAATGATCTCTTCCGCCATTTCAGGGCTGACTATGGAGCCGAGCAGGAAGATCGGGATATTTACCTTACCGCTCTGTTTGATCTCATGAGCGAAGGCACGGTTCGTAGCCCACGGCACGTAGGTACTTGGCATGCAGTATACCCATCCGTCGGTCGTGATCTCTGCAAAATCAATATATTCCTGAGCTTTGCTTAAGAACTCTGCTGCATCAGCCGGACTAAAGCCGCCCTCGACACGTTCGCTTCCGCTTTGTCTTACGGCGAGGATCATTTTGTTTCCTACGCGCTCGCGGATCCTTTTAAGGACCATGAGCGGGAAGCGCATGCGGTTTTCAAGGCTGCCGCCATATTGATCGGTACGCTTATTGACGAGCGGAGAAAGGAACTGGAAGAGCATCCAGGAATGGCCGGTATGGATCAGAGCGATATCAAATCCGGCTTTCATGGCATATTCTGCAGCATCCGCATATGCAGTGGCAACCTCTTCCATGTCCGCTTCGGTCATGGATTCTACGTAAACGCCGGCCTCGGTGATCTCGGTATTCGGTCCTTTGAGCTGTTTGGTATTATACCAGGGGCGGCCTCTGCGTCCTGCGTGCGTCAGCTCAATGCTGGCTAAAGCCCCATGCTGCTTGATGGCAGAAGCCATTTCTCCGAAAATATTCCAGTTTTCCGGGGTCAGATTGATAATAGGCGTGTGGCTGCCGCCGTCCATAACCGGAACTTCGCCCAGATTGACGATAGCTGCGCCGCCTTTGGCTTTGTGCTCCAGATAACCTACATAATAATCTGTAGGACGGCCCTTTACGACCTGGAACAGCATATTCGGTGCAGACATGATGCGGTTTCTCAGCGTTCTGCCGCGGACAGTCAACGGTGTAAACAAATGCGGATATAAGTTGGACATAACAGTAACTCCTCCTTAATTTATAATACTTGGAGTTACAGAAGGACCGGCCTTCTGTAACTCCTTTATCATCTTTTTCTTCAGATCCTTCCAATGTCGCGGGCTGTCTGGCAGGCTTCATCGGTCGTTGTGAAAATGTTTCTCGGTGAATTGATGTCGCCGATCTGGTAGAATTCCTGCGCGCAAAGAGCAAGCGGTATGGACTCCTCGTTGCGTGAGCGCATTCCGAGCGCTACGACTACGGTGTCGGCCGGGAAGAAGATCTTTTCCCCGTCTTTTTCACACCACACGCCATCGTTAGTGATCTCAAGGCATTTCGTGCCGGTATGTATATCCACGTTGCTGTTCTTTGTTTCTACCTTGAGCGCAAGAGCCTGGACGAAGTTTCCGCCGTCATTAAGTTCAGGAAGCATTTCGATAACAGTACATTTGCGGCCAAAATACTTGCTCAGATAAATGGAGAGTTCCAGGCCGGAATATCCGCCGCCCAGGATCACGACGTTTTCTTTGCATTTTTCGGGAGCTTTGTATGCGGAAACGACATCCAGAACGTTTTCGCCCTGGATCCCCGGGATCGGAGGCATCGACGGTTCTGCGCCAACTGCGCTGATGATAACATCCGGAGCGATCTCCTTAGCAAGCTCGGGAGTTACAGCGGTATTCAAACGTACTTCGATATTTTTCTGTCCGATCAGCTTCGCCTGGAAATCGAGGTATTCATCCAGGTGCTTTTTGAACGGAACTTTGGATTCGCAGCGCAGGATACCGCCAAGCTGAGATTCTTTTTCGCAGACGATAACTTCATGTCCGCGGTCCGCGCAGGTGATCGCCGCCTGCATTCCGGCAATACCGCCGCCGACGATAAGGACTTTCTTTTTATGGGCATCCGGAAGGGTGTAGACAAATTCACGTTCGTGGCCGATCTCCGGATTCTGCGCGCAGATGATGTGTCCGCGGTGGATCAGGCTGCCGAAGCATTGGAAGCAGCGCATGCAGTGCCGGATCTCATCTTCACGGCCGGTACGTGCCTTGATCGGAAGGTCGGGGTCGCAGATAAGGCCGCGGGCCATTTCTACTATATCAGCTTTTCCGGAAGCGATTATCTCTTCCATCATTACAGGATCAGTAAGAGCGCCTACGGTCGCTACCTTCGATTTTTTAATATGCGGTTTGATCGCTGCGGCATATTTTACGTTGCAGCCGTCCTCCAGGAACATGGAAGGATGGGTGATAGTGAAGGTGCTGTCATCTTCATGGCTGCCGGTGGAGCAGTGGATTATGTCAACCCGCCCATCCAGGGCCTCAGCGATACGGATGCCATAGTCCAGATCGTAGCCGCCTTCAAAGTTTTCTTCGGATGATATTCTGATCTCGATCGGGAAGCCCGGGCCGACTGCCTTGCGGACAGCGTCCACTATCGCCAACGGAAGGCGCATATTGTTTTCAAACGAGCCGCCCCATTTATCTTTACGTGTATTTCTGTACGGGGACATGAACTGGTTGATGAGCCAGCCGTGACCGCCGTGTATGGTGATCATGCCGAAGCCCCACTGCTTGGCAATGTAGGAGGCGGTGTAGAATTTCTGGATCGTGCGTTCGATGATCTCTTCGGGCATTTCTTCGCACCACAGAGTCCTGCCTCTGGCAGTATATTCCCATGCGGTCGGGCCGTAGATAGTATGGCCCATTTCAAAAGAACCGGAAGCGGAACCGCCGCCATGCAGCAGCTCCAGCGAAGCTACCGCCCCGTGGCAGGAGATCGCGCGTGCCAGCCTGCTTAAATGCGTCATGCCGTTTCTGCGGTCTTCCGGACAGATATGATGCAGCCCGTGGAAGGATATCTCGCTGTCAACACAGCCGTCGCCGACACAGACAGATGCAGCGCCGCCCTTGGCTTTGCGCTCGCAGTAATTGATCGAGTCGGTCTCCGGGATATCATATTCCAGCGAATTACCTGTAGGAGATGCAAAAATACGGTTTTTAAAGACCCTTTTGCCTATAACAATGGGTTCAAACAGATGAGGATACTTGCAATCGTACATATAAACCGCCTTTCAGAAGCTTAAAGAAAAATTTTATAACACTTATTATATAATTTTAGTTATAATACCAAATATCTCATTATATTTTCTGACATTTTATGGTAAAAATCCATAAACAGAATCACGGAGATGTGCATGTAATCAACTATATGTATACAGATTATGATATAAAAGCATGATTTCTGATTATAGTTAGAGGTGAGAGGAATTACTGCTTGACACGTCTGCATGAGCATGCTATTACATTCGAAAAGCCAGGGCGTTTTAATAAGTATTACGTAAATGATTCCGACACAAAAGGAGGACTCAGCGTTTTGTTGAGATTTGATACCAGAGACAAAAAACCGAAGGTATGGAATATCGCCGTACTGTCAGTTATCACAGCGATAGTGTTGGGGATCATGTCAGCCCGGCAGACTGCGCCGGTCGTTGTTGCGGCGGTGGTCGCCGTTTATCTTTTAATAGTTATCATATTTTTACTGGCTGCTTTTGTGAAGCAGCTGCAATACAACCCCTATTCTTATAATACAATAATCTATTCCGGCCTGGCGATCTTCCTGCTCAGCGCATTGCTCACAAACTTACGCGCGATACATATCATCCTGAGATCAGATATAGAGACAATGGATGCAGCTTTCACTTTGTTTGGGGTATTTGAGGGATCCGCCAGAACATATATGCTTTATTCGTTGCCGTTCATTTTGATATATTCCGTGGCGCTTTGCATTTCCAACATTTCCCTTATCAGGCATGAGGGAAAAAGGCTGGTGAATCTTCTGGGTATCATTCTGGCCTTTTTGCTGGTGGGCGGCGAAGCATTTCTGTTTTTCGGAAACTACTATGTATCCGGATCGGAAACAGAAGTGATGATCCACGATTTGTTCTTCAATCTGTTCGCGGCCTTTTACCTTTACTTTGAGTGTATGCTGATCGGTTCTATCATCGCAAATATTATCGTAGTGCGGTATGAGCCGGAGAAAAACAAAGATTATCTGATAATACTGGGCTGCGGGATCCGGAAGGACGGAACGCCGACGCCTCTCCTGGCCGGAAGGATAGACCGGGCCGTACGCTTCGCAAAGGAGCAGGAAGCGCTGACCGGAAAAGCCCCGGTTTTTGTGACCAGCGGAGGGCAGGGGTCGGATGAGGTCACCAGCGAGAGCAAGGCGATGAAAAATTATCTGCTTGAGCGGGGAATCCCAAAGGAGCAGATCCTTGAGGAAGATAAATCGACCAGCACTTTTGAAAATATGCAATTTTCAAAGAAACTGATCGATGCGGAAAATCCGAAAGCGAAAGTTGCGTATTCCACAACAAATTATCATGTATTCAGAAGCGGGCTGATGGCCAGACGCGTAAAAATGCGCGCGGTAGGCATGGGCGCAAAGACGAAATGGTATTTCTGGCCGAATGCAGCGGTAAGGGAATTCGTAGGGCTCCTGACTGAGCACCGGGTGAAGCAGGGCCTGATCCTTGGCGGAATGATCGTACTGTATGTGATCGCGACAATAATAGAATATAAAGTTATATGATGGATAAGAAGGGGACCGCGTTATCACGGTCCCCTTAAAAAATCAATGAATTATAATGGATAGGAAATTCGTTCAAAAAATCCCTTTGTCACCTGTCAAATATGTTAGTCTTCTTCGCCGTAAACGAGGTCAACTGCCGCGCCGTTATTTTTGGTGTAGTTGTTATCGTAAGTCTCGATATAGTTGATCAG
>CADBMM010000162.1 GCA_902795795.1 uncultured Lachnospiraceae bacterium
ACCTGTTCCGCAATTAGTTTTTTCAGCAGCTCTACAGCCAAATTCCGTTCCTTCATCTTCCCGATTTCTTCCAGGAACTTCGGATCAAATAACGAGAATTCCCCGTTCACATCAGAAAACAGATTAATCACGCCGGAACTCTTTATACTTTGCTCCAACAACGCATTAATTCTTGCATTCATCTCCGGAAGCGATATTTTCTTACCTTCTCCCTGATTCATCAGCCGGTTAACCAGAACTCGAACAGACTCAAAGAAAGCCGCCTCAACGCGTAGAGGTTCTTCAACAAGAGAAGCACACAAAGAAAGGGCCTGCCGAAGCATCAATGCCTCCTTCTGGAAATCCTCTCGTTCTCTTTCTTTATCCACGCCAACAATATAGTTCACTGCACCGCTGATCGTCTTGGAACGTTCCAGATCCGTACCGGTGGTGAACTTCGAATAATCATAACCATGGAACAGATCCCGGCAAATGGAAAGCTTCTCCAAGAATTTCGGAAATGCAACCTTAGCGACATCTGTGTCACCGTAGTTTTTCTTATCCCTGGAAGTATAGTCATTCATCGCCTGCTTCAGAGCAGAGGCAATACCGACATAGTCAACTACCAGACCGCCTTCCTTATCCCGGAACACCCGGTTGACTCGGGCAATTGCCTGCATCAGATTATACCCCTGCATCGGCTTATACACATACATCGTAGCCAGTGACGGGACATCAAAACCGGTCAGCCACATATCAACGACAATAGCAATCTTCAGCGGACTATCATTATCTTTGAATTTCTTTGCCAGTTCTTCTTTATGCCTTTTATTCCCGATAATGGCACGCCATTCCTCTGGATCCTTATTGCTCTCTGTCATGACCACGGCAACCTTCTCCGTCCAAGAAGGCCGTAATTCCAGGATCCGCCTATAAATCTTCATGGCAATGGCGCGGGAATATGCCACAATCATGGCTTTGCCGGTCAACAGATTAGCTCGGAAATTCTCATAGTGATCCAGAATATCATCCACCAAAGAAGCAACGGTCTCTTCATTTCCGAGAATCGCCTCCATCTGACCAAGCTCGCGCTTGCTTCTCTCGACCACCTCAGGATCAGAATTATTAGCCATAATATCGTATTCCGCATCAATCAGTCGGACAGTTTCCTCATCCAGCTTCAGCTTGATCACGCGGCTTTCATAATATACAGGACGTGTGGCACCATCCTCCACAGCCTGAGTCATATCATAAACATCAATGTAATCTCCGAAAACCTCTCTGGTGCTCCGGTCCTTCTGAGAAATCGGCGTCCCGGTAAAGCCGATGTAAGTTGCATTCGGCAGGCTGTTACGGATAATACGGGCTGTACCGGTCTTGATTTTACCGGTCTCAGCATCTACCTTTTCCTTCAGTCCGTACTGACCCCGGTGTGCTTCGTCAGCCATCACAACAATATTCCGGCGCTCTGACAGCGGTTCGTGGGATTCCTCGAACTTCTGCATGGTCGTGAAAATAATACCGTTCGCCTGTCTGCCATTTAGGAGAGATTTTAAATGTTCTCGGCTTTCTGCATGCATGGGCTCCTGGCGCAGGAACTCTTTACACTTTGCAAACTGCCCATAAAGCTGATCATCCAGATCATTTCGGTCCGTCAATACAACAATCGTTGGGCTATCCAATGCTTCCTGCAGCAAATGTGCATAGAAAACCATGGACAATGATTTTCCGGATCCTTGCGTATGCCAGAATACACCGCCCTTTCCATCGGTTACTGTTGCATGCTTTGTAGACTCAATAGCTTTCCGAACTGCAAAATATTGATGATATCCCGCAAGAATCTTAAAGCGCTTTAGACCCTCATTTGAAAAACAGATAAAGTTTCTGATAATGTCGAGTAACCGTTCCTTCTGGAACATACCCTCAAAAAATGTATCAAATTGCGCGTACTGGGTGTTTTCATAGCTGCCATCCTTGGTCTTCCATTCCATGAACCGGTCTTCGCCAGAGGTGATCGTTCCGGCTTTAGATGTCAGATGATCACTCATTACGCATATACAGTTGTAAATAAACATGGAAGGAATTTCATGCATATAATTTCGGATCTGTGTATATGCCTCTGAAGCATCCGTTTCCTCTCGGGACGGTGACTTCAGTTCAACCAACACCACCGGTAAACCATTGAGAAACAACAATACATCTGGTCGCTTATTGCTGTTTTCGACAAACGTCCACTGATTAGCAACGATATAAGAGTTATTGTCAGAATTCTTATAATCTACTAGGTAAACAAGCCCGGAGCGTTCTTCTCCTTTAAGGACATACTGAACCTCTATGCCATGCTGGATATAATCCATGAATACGGCGTTCTTCTGGACAAGTTCAGCATTTTCAAAGTTCTTCAGCTTAAACAAAGCATCTAAAATTGCATCCTTGGGCATGCTAGGATTAAGCCGATACAAAGCTGATGTCAGTTCTTCTTCATAAAGCGGACTCGTGAAATCTCTTTCAACATCAGGACCATAAACATGTCGATACCCCATGTTTTGGAAAAGTTCTATGATGGAATTTTCATAATCAGCTTCTGTATATAAACCTGACATAATACAAACTCCTATTGCTTTTATATTTATTTCGTTGATTCAGACGTTCACGTACTTAATAGATACTTGGGACATCAACGGATTTTATCATTGTCATTTCCTCGTGGTTTGTTAATCCGCTCGACATCACTCTGGTTGCTTGGCGCGTAATTATATCCTCAAACAAATTACGGATTTCTCTTGCATTTGCAAAGTTCTCATCTTTATTTGCTACCAAGTTTTCTATATATACATTTACGGCGGCATTCGCCACGGAATCTATTTGGTATTCGTACTTTTGGCACATTCTATTGAAAATCAGCTTTAATTCAGAAGCCGTATAATCAGTAAAATAAATATATTTATTGAACCGGGATTTCAATCCTGGATTACTGTTAATAAACTTCTTCATCAGATCAGTGTAACCGGCGACAATAACCACAAAGTTTTCTCTGTTATCCTCCATAGCTTTAAGGATTGTATCTATGGCTTCTTGGCCATAATCGGATCCTTCTTTCACAAGGGTATAAGCTTCATCAATAAAAAGTATTCCCCCAAGAGCTTCCTTTATTTTTTCTTGTGTTTTTATTGCTGTCTGTCCGACATACCCGCCGACTAAACCGGATCGGTCTACTTCTACAAGCTGTCCTGTGGAAAGAACTCCAATTTCCTTATATATCTTTGCAAGAATACGCGCGACGGTCGTTTTTCCGGTTCCGGGATTTCCAGAAAAGACAAGATGCAAGGAAACGGGAACCGTCTTCATTCCAAGATCCTTTCTTGCTTTTTGCATTTTTACAAAATTTACGAGGTTGAGCACGTCTTGCTTCAATACATCCATTCCGACCAGTGCATTAAGTTCCTCAAGGCCGGTACTCTCATGATCTGCTATAGAAGTACTGTTTGATTTGCACTCTTCCTGGATGGTTTGCATTTTTGGTGTATGATCATCAGCATTGTATTTATCTAGTAACACTACAAAATAGGAAACACACTCCTGATAATCTGTATCGGAGAAAAAGGTAATTCTGTACCCACTATCCGAGTTAACACTGTTTGTTATTAGTAGCTTGTTCTCATCATCACTACAATATACCTTTAAATCATCAGAGATATTCATCCTGTAAAGATAATGGTCATCGGAGAGCACGATGTATAAATCGGATTGTTTC
>CADBMM010000163.1 GCA_902795795.1 uncultured Lachnospiraceae bacterium
AGCATGTGACATCAAACTCTATGTAAGGCCTGTACTGTTGGGGATCCAGCATCGATATTTCTATGAGGGACCATGTCGTTTCGGCAAAGGAGAAGCACTCCAGCCGGGATATGACAGGATCATGAACGAACAGTTATTCGACGCATTCCTGACAAATGTTAAAGACTGCCTGCCGGAAGGAGCCGAAATGCTGGAACCGGTACGCATCGGCCGTACAGACAACTGGGAGAACAAGGAACAGGTTTGGGATGATCTGAAGAAAGCGGTCGAGGACGCGGACGTAGCATTTTTCTTCTCAAACATTGCCGTTGACGATATCGACGTTGAATTCGCGGAGCGTTTCCCGGGTGTGCCGATGATGGTCAGCCCCAGCAGTTCTTTTTCACCGACATCGATCTTTGCTGCAATTAAGGCAAGAGATCCCGAAAGAGAAGCATATGTTCCGATTAACTGGACGGAAGCCGGCGAGATCCTCGCGGCAATGCGCGCCAGGAAGGTGATCCGCAATACGAATATCCTTCTTGCCTCACGCTTCAATTCGGATTCGTCTTATTCCAGCGTAGACACATTTGCGAACCATGAGAAGGTAACAAAAAAACTTGGCGTGCATTTCCGCTATATAAATGCGCATGAGCTGCTGGATGATATGTCGCCTGCTGTTCCGGAAGGCAATCATACCACCCCCGGCCGTGCGACCTGGAACATCACCGAGGAAGAACTGGCAGAAGCCAATGCGATCGTTGATGAACTGATCGGCGGGGCAAAAGAAGTTGAAGTAGAAAGGGAGTATGTGCTGAATTCCGTCAAGGCCTATATCATTGTCCGCAAGATGATGGATGAAAAGGACTGCAACGGATTCACGATCCCCTGCCCGGATGTCTGCTCGACCCGCCGTCTGAATGAAATGAAATTCACTTTCTGTCTTGCACATTCCCTGAATATGGAAAGCGGCATTCCTTCATCCTGTGAATTTGATGCTAACTCCGTCCTTTCACAGCAGACGCTGATCGCGGTATCCGGTCATCGCCCGTATATGGGAAACACCAGTCCGCTTCCGTATGAAAAAGGAGATTTTATCCCGATCTTCGGTCTGACACCCGAACGTATGGCAAAGCTGAAAGAAGAGGATCCGGAGAATCTGTATTTTATGCAGCATTCCGTACCGAACCGCTGCCTGAAGGATCCGGATAAGAAAGGCGATTATGCACTGCGTCATTTTGCATATGATCAGGGCTTCGGCGCTGTTCTTCGTTATGATTTCGAGCAGGACAAAGGACAGGTCGTTACACTCTGCCGTTATTCACCGGATGGAAGCAAAATGTTCATCGGCAAGGGCGAGATCGTCGGAGGGGATGCTTATGACCTGAACAACTGTAACGGTCTTGTGATATTCAGGGTCAAGGATCAGCTGGATTTCTGGAACAAGCAGAAATGGGCCGGCAACCACTGCGCACTTGTTTACGGTGATTATACGAAAGAGCTTTCCAGACTTTGCGAGATCATGGGATTGGAAGCACTTCGCGCATATTGATCCGTCATGGAAAACAGAGAACAGATAAAACGGATGCTGACGCAGTCCAGGAAGCACGCACAGGAACAGATCGACCGTCTTAAAGACAGCGGCACTATCTCCTTTGGAGAATTGAATTCATGTATTACAGCCTATATTCAGGCGAAGTTCATGCTGAAACCCGAGGAATGCGAGGGAGTGGATTTTCAGGAGCTTTCCGAACTGAGCCTGGCCAAAAGCATGAAGCTTTCTCCGGATCTTGTGAAGGAATTCGATACCGCAAGAAGCTGTGCCGGCGCTACATCCGCAATTGCAAAAAAGACGCTTTTATATATGTCTATAGAAAAGTCCCTCGGGATCGAACTTGCTGCTGAAAAAACACCGAAGGTGCATACATTCGAGGAGTTTTCGATGCTTGTGTGGGATGGCATGAAAAGCAGTGAGAACTGGCATACTAAACTGATCGGGCAGATCAGAATATGAGATAGGATCTTTTTGCATAGAACAGCAGCTCTGCAACATCAGGCTGCTGTTCTTTTTCAGATAACAGTCAGATATATCAGGACAGGCTTACAGCTGACCGCCTCCCTGACGACAGGTATCGGAAATTCTGGATGGCCTGGCTGCTTTTGAGAACTTGCTCTTGAGTGAGGCGGTAATGCTGTGTAAAATAGAAGAAACTAACTACACGCCATTATTTTAAGAGAAGAAAGTGACAATAAGTCACTCTTTATACATTGAAACAGTTTTACATAATGGAAAAGGAGATCGAAAATGTATAAGTTCAGACCCGTCAGTCCCAGAATACAGTCTCTGCGCCAGAGGATCCGCGACCGCGTCATTCAGACCGATGCGGAACGTGCGGTGATCATTACGGAAGCCTATAAAAAATACAATGGC
>CADBMM010000164.1 GCA_902795795.1 uncultured Lachnospiraceae bacterium
TTCTCCGCAGGTATCTTCTGTACGGTACGATGGAACATCGGATCTATATAATCAGGACCGCATTTAAATGCTACAGGATCCTTTCCGACATTTTTCAGCGCTCCAAGCAGGGCGCATGTGATAAGAGTTTTCCCGCTTCCGCTTTTCGGAGCTGCTATCATTATACGCGGTATTTTCATGCCTGCCCCTTTCTGTACTGCTGTGTTAATTGTCAGCGGCTTTACCGTTAAAAGTGCATATCCATACCGGGTTTTCAGCCTTCAGCATCGTATAGCTTCCGACCTTTCCGGTCCTTGTCGCAGCAAGCTGGACAAGACTGTAATCCTCAAGTTCAAATTGCGTTTCCAGAGCTTTAAGCTCTTCAAGCGTCTCAAGGCTTACAGCATTTGCGCAGACACGAATGCCAGGGTTCTTCTCGAAAAGCACCTTTATTATCTCATTCATGTTTCCGCCTGATCCGCCTATAAACGCATGCGATGGCTCCGGCAGATCGTTCAGCGCTTCAGGAGCATAGCCTTCAATGACTTTTATGTTTGAAAGTCCGAATTTAGATGCGTTTTGTCTGATAAGCTCTACAGCTTCAGGCTTTCTCTCTATTGCGTAAACAGTTATATCCGGAGAAAGCGAGGCGATCTCAATTGCTATTGAACCTGTTCCGCTTCCAATATCATATACTACGGAATCGGCTTTAAGATGCAGCTTTGATATGCTTGCCTCCCTTACCTCTTCCTTAGTCATCGGCACTTTTGCCCTTATAAAAGCATCATCCGGAAGCCCGCATGAGACATCTGGAGCACTTGCATTTTCGTTTATGATAAACAGGGCGTAAAGACCCTCTTCCGTTCTTTCAAGGCAGCCATCAGCTGTTACAGTCAAAAGCTCCTGTTCCGGATATGACATCTGATACCCTGCAAGGATCCGGCAGTTTTCCAGGCCGTTATCCTTCAGCATTCTTCCGATCGTGTTCAGATCCTTTACGCCTGAAAGAAGGAGGAAAGTTTTCTTATTCGTTTTAATTGTCCAAAGCAGCTTATGACCCCAGTCATCATATGTGCCTTTTCCATGGATGCTGAATATCCTTGCATCTTCCCAGGTCACGCCGAAAAGTGCGGCAAGATTCGAGACAGATGAAATGCCCGGATATATGCGAAGCTCGGCAGGCATGCCCGCATCTATGGCTTCTTTTATTGCCTGATGCATTTTCGCGGCGCCGCTGTAAAAGCCGCTGTCACCTGAGAAAAGCACGGCCGCATCCCCGTTTTTCTCTTTGAGGACCGGAATGATATCTTTTGCCAGATAATATGGCCAGCTTTCTTTTTCAACTTTCAGATCGGCGAGCAGTCTCTTCGCTCCGAAAACAAGGTCAGCCTTTTCCAGCGCTTCACGGGCTTCTCCCGTAAGGCTTTCAAGATGCCCCATTCCACAGCCGATCAGGCTTATTTTTCTTTTCGGTTCGTTTAAATATCCGTAAAGCTCTCCGCAGATCTCCGCGAAGGACATGCCTTCGGAATTCTGAGGACGGCCTATGATATAAAGCGGTATCCCGGTTTTCGCTGCTGCTTCTTCTTTTTCGAAAAAGCCTCCGGTGCGGCCGCTCAGCTTTGTGACCATGATCTTTATGTCATACATATGTATGAAAGCCATATTCATTTCAAGTGAAAATGGTCCCTGCATGGCGATTATACGTTTGCCCGGCAGGCCGCAGTTCTCACAGATCTCTATGCTTTCTTTTCCTGGCAGCACGCGCCCGATCACACGGTCTCTTACCGCAGGTTCAGCCATATAAGCGGAAAGTTCTTTGCTTCCGGTAGTAAGAAGTATATTTCCCGAGGTATTTGCAAGGGCTTTAACACAGGCTGCAGTATCTTCGAAATAATGCTTTTCTGCAATGACCGGATCTGCGTTTTTTCCTGATTCAGTCTTATTTACCTCAGCCATGCTCTCTGCCGTTTTATCCCTGTCAAGGCGCAGATATCGCACGCCGGCAGCCTCCGCTGCCTGCCTGATATTATCTGTAACGACTTTTGCATACGGATGCGTAGCATCTGCCACAACTTCCGTGCCGTTTTCCTTCATGAAGGCTTCTATCTGTACTGCGTCCATCCTTCCCATATTCACATGGGCGACCGGATGGTCATGTAAGACCTGCTCGCCGTATTCCGTGGCAATGCAAAGCTCGTGATCTGTATTCTTTTCACAGAGCCATTCCGAAAGCATCCTGCCTTCGGTGGTCCCTCCAAATATAAGGATTTTACTCATTATTCTTTCTCTCCGCAGGATATCCTCTTTTTGTCACGAGATTTCCGTCTATTATCTCAGCTGTGGAATTTCCGATAAATACTGTTGTGAACATATCGACCTGTGTATCGCGAAGCTCTTTAAGCGTGCATACAAATTTCTGTGTGCCTTCACGACCTATATTCATAACATATCCGCAGGGGCGTTCCGGTTCGATATGCTGAAGAAGTATATCGCAGGCTTTCTGAAGATAGTCGTGACGTCTTTTGCTGGACGGATTATACAACGCCATAGCAAAATCTGCCTGAGCCGCAAGGGAGAGCCTTTTTTCAATAAGATCCCAGGGTGTAAGAAGATCGCTTAAGCTTATAACGCAGAAGTCGTGATTGAGTGGAGCGCCGAGTACTGCTGCCCCGCTGCTGGCTGCGGTTATTCCGGGTATGACTGTCAGCTCACAGTCCGGAAATTTCTTACCGATCTCGAACATGAGGGAGGCCATGCCGTAGATACCTGCGTCTCCGCTGCAGATCATGGCGACCTGTTTGCCTTTCATGGCTTCTTCGTAACAGATACGGCAGCGTTTTTCTTCCTGCATCATCGGGGTTGAAAGAAATTCTTTGTCTTTATATCTTTCTCCCAACAGTCCGAGATATACGGTGTAGCCGATTATGGTATCGCAGCTGTCAAGAGCATTTAACGCTTCGGCTGTCATCAGTTCTTCTTTTCCGGGACCTAAGCCCACAACAAAAATATTATGCATAGTATTCTACCTCATTTACATCTCACAAAAACTCTAGTTTACGTCTGACTTTGACTATTGCAACAGTCATGCCGTTTTCAGCTTGCTTTGGCAATACAATCGTGCCGCGTCCTTCGCTTGCGGCTATGGCTGAACGTTCGGAAACATTTCCCGTGCCGACTCTGCTTTTGACGAAGTCGCTTTCGTGGAAATCGCCTTTTTGCGCCTCCAGTTCGTCAGCTGAAAATGTAACGAACGGCACGCGCATATCATCGGCTAAGGCTATAATGGCCTTTTCATCCTTTTTCACATCGATAGATGCGATCAGGTATATTTTATCCTTCGGTATATCGTTTTCGTCCAGAACATCATAGATGAAGTGCTTCATTTCATCCGGATCTTTATCGCGCCTGCACCCGATCCCGAGAATATATTCTTTGGGTTCCAGGTAAAGTGACGCTTCCGGTACGTCCGGGCAATATTTCCCGATATAAACATCAGCTCTTCTGCCATCAGGTTCTTTTTCAGCATTTAAAGCGGCATCTGCGTCAGGTTCACGCTTAAGAGTCACACCGCCCTTTTTATAAAGCTCTTGAAATCTGATCATGGCCTCATTATCAACATCCAGATCCTTATCCAGCAGGATCGTTATCTGCTCGCCTGCTATAAGCTTTGATGACACAACAGCTATTCCGCTCTTATTTATGATCGTCAGTCCATTCTTTTTAGCGAAGACATCTATGGAAAGCTTTCCGTTTATATCCGTAGATGTGGTTATGACCGGTATCGCTCCCGTCTCTTCCGCTATCATTGCGGCCAGTTCATTAGCTCCTCCGACGTGTCCTGAGAGCAAGGGAATAACGAACTGCCCCTTATCGTCCATCACAAGCACAGGGCTGTCGCTTAATTTGCTTTTTACCGACGAAGCTATCGCCCTTACAGCTATACCGGTGGCTCCTATAAATAAAAGGGCGTTCTTATCCGCGAATTGTTCCTTTGCCCAATCTTCCACTGAAGCGTCCACATACGGGCAGCTGCACTCCTCTTTGAGCGCACTGCATTTGCAGAAGCATTCGATGCTCGTTTCCCCGATATGAGCGTTCTTCAGTTCATTCATCCTGTCATATCCGCCGGATGTAAAGCATATCACGGCAAGCTTCATTAACTTTTCCTCTCCAGGTATACACTCCACCTCAAATTATCAGCTGCATGTTTCACCGGATCATCTGACGCTTCCAATACTTCAGCTCAGGTCGCCTTAATACAGCAGCTTTCGTCTGATCATTTATTATTTCGTGGCTTTACGGAATTCCGTGGAGAAATCAGCAGCGTAAAGCCTTGATTTGCTGTAGCTTAAGTGTGCGATAGCATCGCCTACAAGTATCATCGCCGTTTTAGTAATGTTATTGTCCGCTGCTGTCTTTTCAAGAGTTTCGACTGTGCAGACAAAAGTCTTTTCATCCGGCCATGTTGCTTTATAAATAAGGGCAGCCGGAGTTTCAGGCTCGTATCCGCCTTTTATCAGACGCTTTGAAAGCTCGCCCAACATACCTGTGCTAAGGTAGATAGCCATAGACGCGTGATGCGCTGCAAAGCTTTCTATTGATTCTCTTTCAGGCACGCCCGTGCGTCCTTCCATACGTGTTATGATAAGTGACTGTGATACATCGGGCAGGGTAAATTCAACGTCAAGGGACGAAGCAGCGCCGAAGCATGCGCTTACTCCCGGCGTCGTTTTGTACTCTATTCCGAGCTCGTCCAGGACATCCATCTGCTCTCTTATAGCGCCATAGATGCTGGCGTCGCCGGTATGGAGTCTTACCGTCATTTTCCCTTCGCTTTCGGCCTTTTTCATGACCTCAAGCACTTCTTCAAGCGTCATTTTCGCGCTGTTGTGGATCTCGCAGCCTTCTTTTGCATAATCCAGCAGCTGCGGGTTTACAAGCGACCCGGCGTAGATTATAACGTCGGCTTCTTTTAGAAGATTCATACCTCTGACTGTTATCAGATCGACCGCTCCTGATCCTGCACCAACAAAGTTAACCATTTATCCGCTCCTTTACTTTTTGCCAGTTCCCCGTATTTCGAGGAATACAATATACATTCTATTTCCATTCTGCCGCCGGCGCGTTTCTTAAGGAAAAACATGATCTTATCCATAAGGCGCTGCATAACGGCATCTTTTTTACCTGCTTCATCTATCAGCCTTATCGCCTCGTCAGTCATTACGCAGTCGAGGATCTTAAGGCATACCTCAGCCGGGACTCCTTCCTGAAGAGCAGCCGCAGACATTATTTCCATGCGGCAGTCGCCTTCTTTAGAGTGGGTATTCATTATTCCGCCGGCTACTTTTACAAGTTTTCCTAAATTACCCGTTAGCAGCATGCTTTCAAATCCCAGCTCCGCGGCCATATCTATGGTATCGCCGATGAAATTGCTGCATTTAACGCTGCGGTCCAGATCGTAATTATAGGCCTGTTTCATGTATTCAAGGCCGTAATTACCGGGTGAGACTGCTGCACAGATATATCCCTGGGCCTTGTGCTGATTAAGCTCGACCTTGATAGTATCAAGAATCGCCTGCATGCTCATCGGCTCTACGACGCCGCTGGTACCTATTATGGAAATACCGCCAACTATCCCAAGCCTCGGATTAAA
>CADBMM010000165.1 GCA_902795795.1 uncultured Lachnospiraceae bacterium
ATCTTCCGCGGCCATTGTACGGTTCTCATAACCGATCAGGCGGTAGCCTTTTACCATGGCAGGATTGAATTCGACCTGCAGCTTGACGTCTTTTGCGACCGTGAAAAGCGTGCCGCCTGCTTCCTCGACAAGGACCTTTCTTGCTTCTGCAATATTATCGATATAGTAGTAGTTGCCGTTGCCGTTATCGGCGATCGCCTCCATCTTGTTATCTTTGTAATTTCCCATGCCGTAGCCAAGAACGGAAAGGCAGATGCCGCTGTCTGTCTTCTTTTTGATGAACCTTGTCAGATCACCTTCGGAAGTGATGCCGACATTGAAATCGCCGTCTGTGGCAAAGATGATACGGTTGTTTCCGCCTTCCACGAAGTTCTTTTCTGCCGCTTCGTAAGCCATTTCCAGAGCATGCTGTCCGTCGGTCGCACCGCCGGCCTCCAGGGCTTCCAGAGTCGACATGATCGCCGCTTTTTCACTGCCTTTTACGCCTTCACAGAGGACTTTCTCTCCGTCAGCATAGGTAATGAGCGTTACGCGGTCTTCTTCGGAAAGATTTTCAACAAGGGTCATGAAGGATCTCTTGACGAGCGGCAGCTTGTTGTGATCCGACATGGAACCCGATACATCGATCAGGAAAACAAGGTTCGATACAGGCATTTCTTCTGTATTGGGCTTCTCCGCCTGCAGACCGATGAGCAGAAGCATCGCATCTTCATTCCACGGGCATGGCGCCAGTTCCGTTGTTACACCAAAGGGCTCACCGCTCCGGGGCCCTGCATAGTCATAATGAAAATAGTTGATCATCTCCTCCGCACGGACGGCATCCGGGACGACCGCATCGCCGCTGAGGATCATTCTGCGTATGTTGGCATAGGAAGCCGTATCCACATCGGCCGCAAAAGTAGAGAAAGGAGAGGTCTTCACGGCGAGGAACGGGTTCTCGCGTTCAAAGGAATATTCTTCTGTATTCCAGTCCGGTTCATAGAACCCCGGTTCTGCCCCGGACGCTGTCATGAACGCCTGCACCGCTCCATCCATAGCTTCTGCAGCTTCGTATTCTACGGCATCATAAAGTTCCACCGTCGGTGCATAGGATCCTGATTTGCTGTTAACCGGCGCGGAGGATCCGGTTTTAATGTTCCCGGACGAAAAGCAGCCGGATGTCATCGCTGCGATCATCAATAGACTTAATAATGCTGTAATTTTCATGTTTTTCATATTATTTCCTCCTTGATATATACCGGCGGTCTGCCTTGCGGTTTTATATATCCTTGCCGGCGTGATTATCTCTTCACCATGATTCCCGCAAAAAAACGGCGGAGGTTTCAAAAATAAAAATATTTTTTCGGCTGTTGAGGGAGTCACTGGGACAGGTTCCGCGACTCATGTCTCTAACGACTTTCATTTTGTCCGTATTATTACCGGTATCGTCTGAAAATCTGCTATAATAATGTCTGCAACGTGAAACCTCTGCGCATGAATTACGGGGTTAACAGTAAAGGAAAGAATATCGATGGAAGACCGCGCAATAGTAGATTTATACTGGGAACGGAACGAATCGGCCATACAGGAAACGTCAGAAAAATACGGGCGTTATCTGATGAAGATCGCCTGGAATATACTGGCGGACCGGGAGGATTCGGAAGAAAGCGTGAATGATACATATCTTCACGCATGGAACGCCATGCCCCCGCACAGGCCGCAGGTCCTTTCCACATTCCTTGGCAGGATCACCAGACATCTTTCGATCGATATATACCGCAAACGGAACAGCGCAAAACGAGGCGGGTCAGAGTATACGCTTTCTCTGGATGAGCTTTCCGAGTGTGTACCCGGAGATGGCGGTCCGGAAGAAGCGTTCGAGGCGAAAGAACTGGCCGGTCATATAAACGCTTTTCTGCGGGATCTTGCGGCGGAAGCCAGGATATTGTTTATCAGAAGATACTATTATTTCGATCCTCTTGCAGATGCCGCCGCTTCTCTTGGAATGACGGAAGGCAAGGCGAAAACACTTCTTTTCCGTACGCGGAAGAAACTGAAGGAATACCTCGAAAAGGAGGGCTATATCCTGTGAAACGAGAAGATTTAATTGATGCTCTTGAATATATCGATGATGACTTAATACAGGAAGCAGATCAAACGCGGAACGCGGAAAAAAGTACCGGCGATCCAGAAAAGATAACGCCTCTTCGAAGAAAAGCATCCATAAGAAGATGGGGAGCGATTGCAGCAGGTTTAGCTGTATTTATGATCGGCGCGTTCGCTCTTTCCGGAGTTTTTCGTACGCAAAAGGCGGGCACAGAAACCATGCAGAGTGCGGAAACTGTCCAAACAGTAGAAACAGGGGAAGCACAGGCGGACGAGTATGCTGTGGCAGAAAAGACGGATATGTATTACGCGGAAGAGCAGGTGGAGGTAAACGCAGCGGCAGAGCAGGCGGATGTGAATACTGCGGCAGAACAGGTGAAAGTGAATGCCGGGACAGAACAGGCGGACGAGTATGTTCCGGTAGAATCGGAATCGGTGGCAGCTTCTGCAGTTGGCGCCGCCATGATCCGAGTCATATCAGATGCAGGTGAGATCCGCTTTGCTCTGAATAATACACCGGCGGCGGAATCTCTTGCTTCTCAGCTTCCGCTTACCGTAGAAACAGAACTCTACAGCGACAATGAGATCGTGTTCCATCCTGAAGAACCCCTGCCAGTCGAAAACGGTATCGAAGGAGGAGGGATCGCAGGATACATCGGTTACTATGCACCCTGGAATAATGTCGTTCTGTACTATGGGGATTTTGAAAAATATCCCGGTCTGTATATCCTGGGAGAAGCCGTTTCAGGTGCAGAGAACATAAAGGATATCAGGGGCAGTATTACGATAGAAAGGGAATGATCATCATGACTTACGGCGGCAGGAAAACGTTCCATACGGCCGCTTTACCACCTTGATTTTAACGAAAAAGATATAGGCTTTTTAACCAAATAACTATAAGTGCACGGGGGATTTTGAACCCTTTTTTCCCGGTTAAGGCTTGAATTTGAAATTTCCTCATAGTATACTGATTCTGCAATCAAGTGACATTTATATGTTACCGAAATTAATAATATTTTCTCCATAAAAAGGAGAAATTACGAAAGGAGATTTTTCACCATGAACTTTTTTGATCTTACCGGTAAAAATGCTATCATCTTTGGTGGAGCAGGCGGACTTGGAAAACTTATTGCACGTGAGTATGCACTCGCAGGCGCTAAGGTAGCCATCGCTTCCAGAAGTGAAGAGAAGCTTGCAGCAGCAGTTGCAGATCTTAAGGCTGAAACAGGTCTTGAGGATGCATTCAGATATTATGTATGCGACGCTACAGATGAGCCGGCAGTTGAAGCTACAGCTAAGAAAGCTAACGAGGAAATGGGACCTGTTACCATCCTTGTTAACAGCCAGGGCATCAACAAGAAATTCCCGGTATTTGAGTTTGCAGTAGAAGATTTCAACAACGTTATGAACGCTAACGTTACATCTATCCTTATCACAGCTAAGCATTTTGCTCCTTACATGAAGGAAGCTCATTACGGCAAGATCGTAAACGTTTCTTCAGTACGTGGCAGAATCGCTACAAAGGGACCCGGAAACGCAGCTTACTGCTCATCCAAGGGCGCTGAGGATATGCTTACAAAAGTTCTTGCAGCTGAGCTCGGACCTTATGGAATCACAGTTAACGCTTTCGGACCGAACATCATGAAGACACCGATGATGAACAAGATCTTCGAAATGCGTGCTAACGAAGCAGGCATCACTGTTGAAGAATATCTTGATCGTCAGGCAGCTAACCTTCCGCTTCGTCGTATGTCAGATCCTATCGACTGCGTTGGAACAGCTCTGTTCCTTGCAGCTCCGGCTTCTGATTTCCTTACAGGAAACCTTCTGTATCCGGATGGCGGACTTACAGCAATCGGCTGATAAATATGTTACTTACGGAATCATGCGCCTTGTGCGCATGATCCCGTCTTTAGAGAAAGTCAGTTATTTATAATTTTTAAATTTTAAGGAGATCTTAAAAAAATGGCAAAACCGCTCATTATCTCTGCATGCCTTTGCGGAGCAGGAACAAAGAAAGATCAGGCACCTACCGTACCGTATACACCGGAAGAGATTTCAGATCAGGCCATTGCCTGCGCTAAAGCCGGTGCTGCTATCGTTCATGTACATGTACGTGAAGATAAAGAAGTAAACGGTAAGATGGAGATCGGATACAAATCAATGAGTCTCGAGAAGTTCACAGAGACAACAAACCTTATCCGTAAAAAGAGCAAAGAGCAGGGAGTTGATGTCTGCATCAACCTTACAACATCAGGCGGAGAATATGAAGATTACAAACGTCTTCAGCATCTCGGAAAGCTTCTTCCGGAAATGTGCTCATTCGACCCGAACACACTTAACTGGGCA
>CADBMM010000166.1 GCA_902795795.1 uncultured Lachnospiraceae bacterium
ATTTTAACACAAAAGAAGGATCTTGGGCTTTGTTAAACCCTTGATCCTTCTTTGCTTTTCAGGCTATGCTTTTTTCACAGCCCCTTATGTTTAGATTCAGCCTTTGTGTTTTGCGTTATATTCGTCTATTGCTTTACGGATCTTCTCAGTAGGCTCAAGAAGCGCGCTTATGGATGCATCGTGGTTCAGCGTATCGATAAGCAGTGCGATGAATTTGTTCATATCACAGCTTACATACCATTCACGTGAAAGAAGCTCCGGAGACTGGTAAATAAGGTTCGTTGTGAAGACCTTGGAGATCAGGCCTTCTTCATAAGCCTTGTCAAATTTATCCAGGCCATTCGTGAAGAGACCGAAAGTCGTACAGACATAGATGTTTCTGGCTCCCTTATCTTTAAGGAGAGAAGAGACCTCGAGCATGCTGTCGCCGGAAGAGATCATGTCATCTACGATGATCATATCCATACCTGCTACGTCTTCACCGAGGAATTCATGGGCGATGATCGGGTTCCGTCCGTCGACTATTCTGGAATAATCCCTGCGTTTGTAGAATGTTCCCATATTTACTTCCAGGTTGCTGGCCATGTAGATCGCGCGGTTCATGCCGCCTTCATCCGGACTGATGACCATGAGATGGTCTTTGTCTATGGTGATCTCCGGGCATGTTGCGAGCATGTTCTTTATGAACTGATATGTCGGCATGATGGATTCGAAACCGCTGGTCGGAATGGCGTTCTGTACGCGGGTATCGTGAGCATCGAAGGTGATTATATCATCCACGCCCATTGCGACGAGTTCCTGGAGCGCCATTGCGCAGTCCATGGATTCACGTCCGGTACGTCTGTGCTGTCTGCTTTCATAAAGGAAAGGCATAATGACGTTTATGCGGCGGGCTTTTCCGCTTATGGCTGCTATAATACGCTTGATATCGGAATAGTGATCGTCAGGAGACATGTGATTGCACTGTCCTGCAACCGTATAGGTCAGAGAATGGTTGAGTACATCTGCGATGATATAGATGTCATCGCCGCGGACGGAATCCAGGAGTAGACCTTTTGCCTCACCGGAACCAAAACGCGGGTTTTTAGCCTGGATGAGATAGGATTCTCTTTTGTATCCGTCAAAATGAGCGTGATTGTCGTTGATCTCCCTTTCGCTGCGCCAGTTAACGAGATATGAATCGATGTCTTTTATGCGGTCTTCATATCCGCGGAGAGCTATTATACCGAGCTTTCCGTATGGTATGGAATCATAATATTCGTATTTTCTGTCGTTCTGCATGCTTTTTCTCCTCATTTAAGCTTGTTTAGTATTTATTCTTATATCTTCGCCAAAAAGATAAATGAATTCATAATAACTGTATATCCTTGAAAAAATACGATCCGAATAACGGTTTCGCAGATCCTCCAGAGACAGATTTGTAGTGATAATGGTGCTTTTGCGCGCCAGATGCCTGCTTTCAATACAGCCAAGGAGCGCTGACGAAACGAAGTTGGTATTCTGCGTAGATCCGAAATCATCGATGATGAGGAGGTCGCAGTTCAGGATAAGCTCTGCTTCCGCCCGGGATTCTTCAGTAGTGCGGAAATGCTCGTCTTCAAATGTGCCGAGCATGTCTGATTCCGAAAGGAACAGGACGTTTACTCCCTTGTCGATGAGAGCTTTGGCTATGCAGTGGGAGAGGAAGGTCTTGCCCACTCCGGTCTTTCCGTAAAAATATATGTTTTTATACTCTTCTTCAAAATTATCGGCGAAGGCTCTTGCCGCTTTATATGCATATTTTGCGGCATCTCTGGCACTTTCACCTGTATCCGGGTCCATGATATGGTCCGAATAAATGCCAAGTGAAAATGTACTGAAGTTCTCCTTCTCAAGAATACTATCGAGGCCGAGCTTTTCGCTCAGAATACGTCTTTCAGCCTTAAGAAAGCAGGAGCACTTTTTTCCATCTATATAACCGGTATCCTTACAGTAAGGACAGTCATATTCCGGAGAGATGACTCCGTCTTCAAACCCTGCTCTTTTCAGAAGGACTTTCCGCTCAAAAGACAGATCTGTAAGCTTTGCATCATCTTCGGGACCGGGAGCCTCGCCCAGGCCCAGACGGGCCCTTGCCTTTTTCATGCTAAGTGAGGTAAATTCCTCGTCTATCTGAGAAAGTCTGGGGAACTGTAAATAAGCATCGTCAAGCTTCGCCTGCATCTGGCGGATATGACGCATGCGTCTGGATTCGTATTCTCTTTCTATATCGCTGTACTGGCGGTTAGTCAGAGCCATCTGCTTTTCCCTTTGCTTTTGCTTTCCTTGAAAGCTCTTTCATATCATAATTATGCTGGTCAAAATTCAGGAAATCGTTTTTTGAGGCGCTCTTCGGCCTTTGGGACTCTTCATTGCCTGGTGATGACGGATTTGTTTTTATCTTCGAATGGGCCCTGGCAGTTTCGACTGTCGTTATGCCCTCTTCATGCCATGCCAGCGCAACGGTCTCGACATATTTCATGTTTTTTGCACCATGAGATACACTGTATTCCAGAAGATAATCACAAAGATCTACGGAAAAACCCAGCTTGTCATGCAGATAAAGCAAGGTGCCAAGTTCACCGGCTGTAAGCGGCCTTCCAAAATAGTTTTCTGCAAGAAATACCAGCTGTCTGGCGTCCGCATCCTCTTTTTTGAGCTGGCGGACTCTTTCCGTTGTAAGACGGTGCTTTTCCCTGGCTTTTGCAGCTTTCGAAGGAGAAAGAAACCTTATCCCGGAAAGCTTTCCGCCGGTCCGGAACAGTTCCAGAAGGCCTTCAGCTTCCCAGTGCTTTAAAGCCTCGAGCACCGTGCTTTCGGACATATCGAGAGCCTCGCATATGTAGGCGGTCTCGAGCGAAGCCTTATCTGTTTCAGAACTGCGCAGCAGATAGATATATACCTTAATGAAGTCTCCGTCTGTACCGGCCAGGTAGGAATCTATAAAAGCATTCGGCAGAAGCGTATAATCGAAAAGAGCGCTTTTATCTACCGATATCATTAATTGTCCTCCAGAAGGATCTCGCCAACCTTATATGCGAAGCCGGCGCCCATTGTCAGCACAAGATCGCCGTCTTCAAGCCTGGGCCTTAAATACTCGGCTATGGACGGGAAATCCTGGATATATGAAGCTGCAGTACCCATTTCGCTTATTCTTCTGACAATATCGGACGAAGTGACGCCGATGGTATTGGATTCTCTTGCTGCATAAATATCGGAAAGTATTACTTCATCTGCAAGAGAAAGCGCCGATTCAAAATCATCGAGAAAAGCGGCTGTACGGGTATAGGTGTGCGGCTGGAATACGCACCACAGTTTTTTGTGCGGATAGTTCTGCGCGGTGGTAAGACAGGCCCTGATCTCCGTGGGGTGGTGGGCATAGTCGTCGATGAAGGTAACGCCGCCTTTTTTCCCGATAATCTGAAAACGCCTGTCTGTCCCGTGAAATTCGGAAAGACCGCGGTTTATGCTTTCATAAGGGATATCAAGGGCGATACATGCCGCAATAGCCGCGAGGGCATTATCTACGTTGTGCCTGCCCGGGACGTTCAGCTTGAAGCTGCCAAAGGGTTTGCCCTTATAGAGGCAGGTAAATGAGCCGTTGGCGAGCTGGTCAAATTCGATATTTTCTGCGGTAACGTCTGCAGGATGGTCGATAGAATATGTAATAACCGGGCATTTCAGATCTTCGGTAAAGTACTCATATTCATCTATTGCCGTATTGATGATCAGCGCACCGTTCTCCGGAAGGAGGGCAGCAAACTTTTTGAAAGAACGGCGTACATTCTCCAGGGTCTTAAAATAGTCGAGATGGTCTGCTTCGACTGTGAGGATCAGACCGATAGTCGGATACAGACTCAAAAAGCTGTCGGTATATTCGCAGGCCTCGGCAATGAATGTTCCGGAGCTGCCGACCCTTATATTGCCTCCTATGGCCGGAAGCACGCCGCCTACCGAGATGGTGGGGTCGCAGCCTGCGGACATGAGAATGTGCGATACCATGGATGTGGTCGTCGTTTTTCCATGAGTACCGGAAACGGCTATGGCAGTGCTGTAGTTCTTCATAAGCTGCCCGAGCATTTCAGCTCTTGTAAGCATAGGTATGCCTCGCCTGACGACTTCGGCAAATTCCGGGTTGTCTGCGTGAATGGCAGCCGTATAAACTACGAGATCGCATTTCTCGGGAATGTTTTCGGGCCTTTGGCCATAAAAAACAGTCGCTCCGCGTGATGCGAGCCGACTGGTAAATTCACTTTGCTGGTTATCTGATCCCGATACAGTAAATCCGCGGTCAAGGACTACCTCGGCAAGTCCGCTCATGCTGATGCCGCCGATGCCTATGAAATGGATGCTAATCGGATGATCAAAATCAATTTGGAACATATATTTTCTCCACTTTGGATTTTCGCACTGCTATTATACACATAAGAAGGTGATAATTCAAGGAAATAAGGCGGAACGCGGGAAAATTAAAAAGTAAAAAAAGTTCTTGCATTTGGCTTTTTAATGTGTTATTATCACGGGGTGTCACGGAAATGTGTTCACAAGCCGATGTGGCTCAACGGCAGAGCAGCTGATTTGTAATCAGCAGGTTAACGGTTCGAATCCGCTCATCGGCTCTTTC
>CADBMM010000167.1 GCA_902795795.1 uncultured Lachnospiraceae bacterium
CCTTAGAAAGACGAAAACGGATAAAGTCGATGCTGCTTCGATTGCTATGATGTTACTGACCGATAGGACACTCAAGCCCTACTCAGATACATCATACCACAACGAAGAGTTAAAGTCGCTCACAAGATACCGTTTCGACAAGGTTCAGGAGCGTGCCAGGTTGAGAACTTCCGTTTCCAGATTGGTCAGCATCCTCTTTCCGGAGCTGGAAAAACTAGTTCCATCGCTCCACTTGGCTTCTGTCTATGCCCTGCTTTCTGAGTTTCCTGGCGCTTCTTTCATTGCAGCAGCACATCTGACGCGCCTGAAGTATCTCCTTAATGAAGCTTCAAAAGGCCGCTATGGAAGAGACATGGCTCTTATGATCCGTGATGCCGCAGCTTCATCCATAGCTACTGCCATACCGGCTAAATCGCTGGAGTTGAAACATACGATCCGTCTCATTGAGGTGCTTTCTGCAGAAATCGATGAAATCGAAAATGCCATCAATGTCATCATGGACACGCTTAATTCGCCAATCACCACGATCCCCGGCATCAAGAACCGGATGGGCGCCATGATTCTCGCTGAGATCGGTGATTTCTCCCGCTTTGATAATCCAGATCAAATCCTGGCTTATGCCGGCCTTTCACCAAGCACCTACCAATCTGGCCAGATGAACTCTTCTTATGCCCACATGGAAAAGCGAGGTTCACGATACTTACGTTTTGCACTGTTCAATGCAGTTCAATACGTCTGTATATGGGATCCAGTCTTCAAGGCCTATCTGGCAAAGAAATGAGCAGAAGGTAAACACTACTATGTCGCGATTTCACACGCATGTAAGAAGCTTGTCAGAGTAATCTACCGAATCCAGCTCACCGGCGAGCCTTATCGAACCGCTTAAATACTCCTCATTCCTTTTCTGTATGAGCACCCTTATGGATGCTCTATTCATCATGCAGTTTTCAATGTACTTTCTGCCTAATTGAATTTCTTCGATTCAGGCTTGACTTTTAATAGTTAGTCTCAATAACCAGTCACTTATTATCCTACCACATTCATGAGATAATCACTCGAATTGAAGCTTCGTGTAAATCGTGCGATTCGTACGATTACAATACAAGTGAATCAGATTATTAATGGCTCTTTACTCAAACTCCATACCTGTATTATCCTTTAAATATTTTATGCAGCTTTCATCGATTAGCTCAATATTACTTTTGAAAAACTCAGTTACAAACGGCGCAACCCAATACTGTGCCCCTTCTGGCGGGATCATGTTGCAATCAAGACAGTCTTCATAGTCTGTTGACATAATTGACAGTGGTGAACAAATAGTAAGCAAGAACAGACAAGTAATTGTTATAAAACGCATTTCATTTAGCACCTCCTCCATTTGCTTTTGAAGGACTTTACCTTGAAATACGCTAACATTCCGATTATAAAAAGACAGCCCATTGCTATGGACATAGTTATTAAGCTTGTCTCCGAGATCATCGAATTTATTCTTCAACTTATATTTCTGCACAGCATCTTTTACCATTGGGGATTGACCTATAGCCTGTAAAACATCTCCAATATATAAGTCATTTAAACCATCATTGACCCACCGTTTAATATTCGTTTCCATTTGAGCAACTTCTGGAGATTTGTTGTCCAGTTTTTTATCGGCATTCCAAACCACTATGTAAAGGTAAAAGAATAAATCGTCACGATACTTTCTCAGCAACGAATACGCATCAGCCATACACCCTGATTCGCAGCAGGCAATAATACTCCCTAATGTAAGTTCACAAGCATTAGAAATCAACTGCAGCGAAAATGTATGTACTCCACAAATAACAAAATCACGGCCAAAAGAGAGAATCCCAAAATCATTCCAGAAGTTTTCTACAACACGCATATCTGCTATTGTTTTTTTACATCTCTTATCTTGAGCTATAATCTGCTGATTCAGTTGGCGAATTGACTTTCCTTCAAATTCATTAAAATCCATTAAAATTACTCCTACAAAAGATATTTACGGCCAAGAATCGGATTTCAAATCAGTGTTGTCCTTGCTGCCTTCAGAGCTTGTCATCAATTGCTCATCAATAATTTAATGAACTTGTTACCCAAAACAGATTTCCCGTCTCTTCATCAATGTAGAATGCACTATCTCCATAGAATGAAATCGAATCCCACATTCCGCCGGACAGTTCAAAGATCCTCGATCCAGGCATCGGCGTGACTATCCTTTTCGCTTCATCTGATGCAAGCTTTTGATAGAAATACACCATTATCTGATACAACCCAGCCAAAGCAAGCAGCGTGTATTTTTGATTCGCGAACTTATATCCCTCTTGTTTTACACCATCAATTTCTACAAGAGTTGTTCTACTATGCTTCACTTTATTATATGCTGTCCACCAAAACGGAGCCTCCTCAGAATTCCATTCAATCCAAGGTTGAAGCTTTCGAACCGAGTCCTTAACATCCACAAACTGCGCAATAAAATCCGGATTACAGTTGCTTATACTTTCTTTATAGCGACCTATGGATTTATAAGATCCTTTAAACGTAGGATCAATCGTCCGGCAATATTCTTTGAAAACAACATCCACTTCGCTACCAATCTCCAGCATTAGTTTGGAATAAGCCTGTGAGTATGAAGAATCGTTCTTCTCATCCAATGCCAAATAGTGGATTGTCGCAGCAAATTCCTTCTCAAGAGAGATATACTGGCTCCAGTACATACGTGTAAATTCATCACTTTTCATAACCATAATCCTCCACCTTTATAGCCGTTGCAACGAGAGCGATTAATATCCAGTGACATAGATACTATATTCTTAATAAATTGCTATCTGTTAAGACAATTTAAGAATTTGATCTGCGGTTATTTATCAACTCCAAGAATCGATTCAATAAACCCTGTGCAACTCGTTTATCTATTTCACGACCTTTCTTTCCGATATAACGAGAACAAACTCCAATAAATTCATCAACATCTTCTCTATCATTTTCATAACCAGTCTTTTCTCGAAGAGCATTAATCATAACATCAGCAAACATCCCTGTTTCAATCGAATCTGCATCATATATTTTTGTATATGGGCGATCTAAATCACCGAAAATATGCCTCGCCTTCATCTCTAAAACGATAGCAATGTCATTGTGAAAACTCCAATTATCATGAAGCGTATCAGGAATCACAATATCTACCTTGTCTTTGATATCGTCAGTTGCTTGAATTGGCACAATATTCGGTGTGTTTACAACACCTCCTTCAACCCTTTTAATAACTTCGTTAATAGCGTTTGTCATCACAGGATTATTAGTTTGTTTTATTTTTGCCATAAAAGAACCAATATTGAGAGCAATGAGCCGTATCTTTTTTAGTTCTTTCGCCTGTTCTACCACAGAACCAGGATCAAATTTCTTAATCTCTTCTGACAAAATACTTTCTTTATCATTCCAGTATCTTATATACTCAAGTTGCTTATTCGTATTGTAGACTCCATGAGCATCGTCAGTAACAACATACATTACTCGCTTATCCCAATGCTCATCTTTCATGAGTTCGATAACTTCAAACAGGCATCCTTCCGATTTCAAATAGGCATCAGAAATAATTAGCACAGCGAAATCCTGATGTCGGATAGATTTCATGAAATTTGTTAAATCTCCCCATGCTCCGACAGATTTCTTATCACGCTTTACATTTGCATATGGGTTCAATCTCATTTCAATATCATCCGCAACCTTATTGCTACTATCCCAGTTATACGAAAGAAAAACCGTTGGTTTAGACATATTTTCTTCTCCTTCCTATCTATCTATTCTTCGCTGAAAAATCAGTACCTCCGGCAGTATTTTTACGACGTGGAGTTCCCACTTCTCCTATTATCTTTTCAAACCTCATATTCACCTTTCAGTCCGCTTCCTCTACCTCGGTATCATAAAAAAATCCAGTTTCATATTTCCTAGAAATATGCAGATTCAATCCATTCTCCGGTAGACTATTAAAATGAATTTGTGGGTGTGTGATGAAAAACAGTTCAAATTTTTCACGTTCTTTTACATCTACGCGCAACTTTTTTGTGTCTTCCCCTCCTGCCACAAAGCTTATATTGAAATAATTCTTATCCTCTTGATCCTGATTGATTAGTACGGCGACATAATCATTGAGGAACGCATATTCTTCCGGTAAGTTTTTAAGCCTCTCATACCACATATATACCCCAGAACTATATCCTCGTCCCGGTAATTCTGTCAGCTCTGGTATACGCCATTCGCTTCCAACCTTAATCGCATTTCTGATTTTTCCTCGTCTAATCCACTGACGGACAGTTCCGGCAGTTACGCCATAGGCCTTTGCATATTCATCTACTGTCAGCTTTTTTGAATGTATATACAACAGCATAAACGATTGATCCGACAAATAATTAATTGTTTCTCCATGATACTGATACGTGCAATGCTCCAAGTATAATACTGCGCCTTCATCAGATAGAGTGATTGCATAATGCCAGAAATCCTCTAGTCTCTCAAACAACACTGTTTGGGTTATTTTCTCTATAAAGCTATCAAGCAACTTTTCATATACATGATAAAAAGCTGCGGAATGCTTAATATCAGTTTCCGATTTTCTCTTAATTCTTTCCCGCGCTTTTTCAAGCCACTCTAGAATATCCTTCTTAGTTGTAAAGCAATCCTCGCGAAGGCGATCCGCTATCTCCTGTTTTGATCTTCTTTCCATAATCATACCACCTCCTGACATTTCGTATTATATCGTCTTTATTGTATTGTATCAATACGTTTGTCTGCATTCAATACATTTGGTGTTTGCTCTCTGGCACCTAGAAAGCAAATAACCGAAAGAGATTCGTTGCTTCTCCTTAAGTATATAAATGCTAATCTAAAAATGAGTTCCTTTTACATAAAACGCTGTCTTGAAAGCTAGACACACAGTTAGCAGTCTGAATAAAGAGAATAACACATCGGATAACAGCCTCTCACCGAGCGCTAATCAAGTCTTTTATTCAATCTCTAATCATATCTCACCAATGTGATAACGATCGAGCAAATCTTCAATCCTAATCTGGCAGCTTTCATATGTTTCTTGGAAAGTTGGATAACCATCAAGATCAGATTTTTTTCTGATTTCCTTATCAAATGCGAAGATTACATTCGTTGCTTCATTTAAGGAAGGAACAGGCACGTCGACAGTAGTTTTGTGCGCAATATACTTATTACGAAATCTCGTCATCTTTTCTTTAACAGAATCTATTCCCTCAATTTGAAAGTCACAATTACGACTGTAATGAAATGGATTTTCATAATCAGAACCAAACACCTTACACCAGTCAATAACTGCCATCTGAATAGAATTATTTATTACATTTACCCATAATTCACGCTGACAAACATCAATGAACACATCTTGATAAATTCGGTCTGATATTGTTTTATAAAGTGCGATCGAGTAAAGCACATTTTCCAGAAAAGGATAAACTGTTGCGACAAAATCACTGAATGGTTTCATAGTAATACCCCCTATCAAATAACATCTTGGATCCATACTAAAAAGTAGTGACAAATTTAATCTCTCGCTTTAAGGAACCGTGCTTCCTAATTTCTTGACCGGCAGTTCAATATGACCTGGAATAATCATTATTTCAAGTTCTTATAAATATACATCATTACTTACAATTAATCTCCCCCGCACAAATAATAGTCCACCCATTTCCCTCAGTCACTTTTAGCAACATTTTTCTAATATCGCAAACTGTCATTTAAATTGACATTTTTAAGATCTTATGCCACTTCATTCCGTATTCTATCATTTGTTTTTCGACTTTTTGCCCCTTTAATACTTGCTTTCCAACTCAATATTTGCTAACATATATATATTTATTAATATCATCACTAAAAGTTAATATGTCATTATAAACGACATTTTATTAAATCCAGTGGAGGTCATCCCTAAATGAAAAAGCTCTCCATGCAGCTATTGGCAGATACTGTTGTATCACGCAGAAAGGCCCTAAAAATAACACAGGCACAGCTTGCAAAAATAACCGGAATCCATCGCGGCGTTCTCTCCCGATTGGAATCTCAGGACTTTACACCATCCATAGATCAACTCCAGGCATTAGGAGAGGCACTGAACTTCGATCCCACAGATCTCTTTATAGACTCAGTCACTACAGCAACTATCAAGATCGAAAAATCTTACAAGGTTGCCGTTGCCGGTACTGGTTATGTTGGTCTGTCCCTGGCTGTTCTCCTGGCTCAGCATAACCAGGTAACAGCGGTCGATATCGTTCCGGAAAAGGTCGAAAAGCTCAACAAGTACATCTCTCCTATCCAGGACGAATACATCGAAAAGTATCTGAATGAAGCCAAAAAAGGCAAAAGGGAACTTAACCTTACCGCTACCACGGACGGCGTTGCAGCTTATTTAAATGCAGACTTTATAATCATCGCCACACCTACCAATTACGATCCCAAGCAGAATTTCTTTGACTGCTCTGCTGTGGAGAGCGTTCTGGCATTGATTAAGGAATCCACCGCCAATCGTGAAACCAAACCGACGATTATCATCAAGTCCACGATCCCGGTCGGATATACTGTCCACATCAGAGAGAAAATGCAGATGGACAACATTCTTTTCAGTCCGGAATTTCTGCGCGAATCAAAAGCACTCTACGACAACCTTTATCCCAGCCGTATCATAGTCGGTTGCGACGAGCAAACAGAAAACGCTGCCCATACCTTCGCCGGGCTCCTTCAGCAAGGTGCTATCAAGAACCCCATCGAAACACTTTTTATGGGATACACCGAGGCGGAGGCTACAAAACTCTTCGTCAACACCTACCTTGCACTCCGTGTCTCCTACTTCAATGAGCTTGATACCTACGCGGAAGTTAAGGGCTTACAGACCGCTCCGATCATCAAGGGAGTGTGCCTTGACCCCCGTGTCGGTGACTATTATAATAATCCGTCCTTCGGTTACGGCGGATACTGCCTGCCGAAAGATACAAAACAATTACTGGCAAACTATCAGGACGTTCCGGAGAATCTGATCCAGGCCATAGTAGAGAGCAACCGGACACGAAAAGATTTCATCGCAGACCGGGTGCTGGAAATTGCCGGAACCTATACCGCTTCATCCCGATATGATGCGACGCAGGAGAAAAAGCAGAAAGAGATCATCGTCGGCGTCTACCGCCTCACCATGAAGAGCAACAGCGACAACTTCCGCCAGAGCAGCATCCAGGGCGTTATGAAACGCATCAAAGCCAAAGGTGCCACAGTAGTTATCTACGAGCCGACTCTGGAGAACGGAAGCACGTTCTTCGGCAGCAAAGTCGTCAACGACATCAAAAAATTCAAGAAAATGTGCGGCTGCATTTTAGCCAACCGCTACGACCCGCTTCTCGATGACGTAGAAGAAAAAGTATATACCCGCGATCTGTTCAGACGCGATTAAGCATTAAAGAAAAGGAGTACACCACTATGAAAATCACCGTTGCTGGAGTAGGATATGTCGGCCTTAGCCTTGCAGTACTGCTCGCCCAGAAACATGAAGTCACTGCCATCACAACTACTGACGCGAAAGCTGAAAAGCTCAATCAGTTCATCAGCCCTATCCAGGACGATGAGATCGAACGCTTCTTTAAGGAAGCACGTGAAGGTTCCCGCACCCTTAACCTCCATACAACTACGGATAAGGAAACAGCTTATGCTTCCGCTGATCTCGTGATCATCGCCACGCCTACTAATTACGACGATGTTAATCACTTCTTCGATACAAGTGCCGTTGAGGACGCCATCGAATGGACTTTGAAGGTCAATCCCAATGTCCTCATGGTCATTAAGTCTACCATCCCGGTCGGATACACCGAGTCCGTCCGCAAAAAATACGGAATCAAAAATATCATCTTCAGCCCGGAATTCCTGCGTGAATCCAAGGCCCTCTACGACAACCTTCATCCAAGCCGCATCGTTGTCGGCTGCGATGACGACCAGAAAGAACAGGGGCAGATGTTCGCAGATCTCCTGCTGGAAGGCGCGAGAGCCGAGGAGCAGAGAGCCGGCCAGGAGCCGCAGAACATACCCGTGCTGCTTGCACACCTGACGGAAGCAGAAGCCATCAAGCTTTTTGCTAATACCTATCTGGCGGTTCGCGTCTCCTACTTCAATGAGCTGGATACCTATGCCCAGACCAAGGGCCTCGACACGCAGATGATCATCGACGGCGTCTGCATGGATCCGCGTATTGGCGGACACTATAATAACCCCTCCTTTGGATACGGCGGATACTGCCTGCCCAAGGATACCAAGCAGCTGCTGGCAAA
>CADBMM010000168.1 GCA_902795795.1 uncultured Lachnospiraceae bacterium
CAAGTTTAATTTTAACACAAAAGAAGGATCTTGGGCTTTGTTAAACCCTTGATCCTTCTTTGCTTTTCAGGCTATGCTTTTTTCACATCCCCAAATCGTATCTTATGTTTTCAGTCTTCTACAACTTCTTCGATCAGATCAAGGAAGTCGTGCAGGAAAGGATTCTGATTATTTCTGCACCAGACCACGGCTTCGTTTCTGTAACCTATCTCAGGCACTTCCAGAAATTTCAAATACGGGGCATTGGAAAGCGAATGCCATTTATTAAGAACTGAAACTCCGGCTCCGCTTTCAAGAAGCATTGCAAGAGTAGCAAATGTCGGCACGACTCTCTTTTCCTTAGGCTCGAAACCGGTAGATACAAAAAGGGATCTTATCTGGGCTGAAAGTGCGCTTGAATCGCTTTCGTCAAGCAATAAAAAAGTGTCGTCGCTGAAATCAAAAAGCGAGGGGCTTTCTTTATCCGCCAGGGGATGATTCGCCGGTACGACCAGGCATAATCTGTCACGTCTGGATCTTTTATAGCTGATATCCGGCATATCGGCGATCTCGGATTCGGCCATGATCGCAACGTCTATGGCCCCGTCTATAAGGGATGAATAAAGCTTTGAAGCCGGATAATACGCCATTTTCAGCTCAGCTTCGGGCTTGTTCCGCCAGAACCACGATATCGCTTTTTCATAACACTTTCCTATAAGCTGACCTTCAAGTGCCCCTATATTCAAAGGAATATGCCGCCCCGCTTCGATCTGTTTTAGATTATCGATAAGATGCGTATATTCGTTTGTGATCCGTTTAAGGTATTCCTCGCAGATCTTTCCGGCATCGGTCAGGGTAATGAAATTCCTTCCTCTGGTAAACAGCGTCACACCAAGTTCGTCTTCAAGTGAAACGATCTGCCGGCTTAAGCCTGGTTGCGACATGAACAGCTTTTCGGCAGCTTTTGTAAAGCTCTGATATTCAGCTGCCATAAGGAAACATCTTACCTGTGAACTGTTCATGCTGAATATTTCCTGTCATAGAACTCGCGGCTGTAATTGTAAAGCTCTTCCACCGCATCCCAGGTCACCTCTTCGTTGTTTCCAAACACTGTCCTGAAGAATCTGCCGTTCTGGCCGAGTTCATTGAGATATTCGTGCGACTCCGCCTCCATTACTTCCCTTACATTTGTATGGTAGGTCACGTCAAAGCCGATATCATCGCCGAATTTTTCTTTATACGCCACAAGATCGTTGCAGCGGAGCTGCATCTGAAGGAATTCCGGATTCAGCTCGACCATATACGGGATGAACCTCTTGTTGTTGCCACAGCTGTGGAAGCATATCGCCGTCCCCTGGCTCTTAACGTGATCGAAGAATAACTTCGTGGGTTCAAATACCAGTTCTTCCATGACGTTTTCACTGAAAAACGTATCTCTTTCCGTGCCCCAGTCGTCATGATACATGATCATGTCTGTCGGGAGGTATTTGTTTACTAGATCGAAAAGCTTTATGTGGAATCTCGTAAGCTCCATCATGAAATCCCTGCAGGCTTCGGGTTCCTCGAGAAGAGCGCACATGCCTTCGACATATCCGCCAAGTATGGCAACCAGACGCTCGGTGCAGCCCTGTCCGAAATCATAATAATTAAGTTTGGAAGGCTGATAATATGGCTGGCTCTGATAGAGTTCACAGCATTTTTTGATCCTTTCCTCATCGAGGCTCGGCCATACAATATCTGTTTCCCAGTCGGTAATATCATCAAGAACGGGTTTTCCGCCAGGCTTGAGCATCGATCCTCCCGCAGAGGGCTCCCATTCCCAAATGCATCCGAAAAGGTCCACCCAGTCAACAGGATCGGGGCCGAAGGTAAAGCGTATATCCGAAAGTCCGGTAAGCTCACCGCCCTGTGCATAGTTGAAATCGGTCATCGAATTCGGGACCCATAAGGGTTTTTCATTTTTACACATTCGGCGGAAGTTTTCCCTTATTGAGATCGGTGTATCAAATACAGGTACATTCAGCGGTGTGCTCGTTGTACCGGTAAGATGATACTTTGCTCCTTCAGCCATATAAGGAATTCTTTTATAATTATCCACTTGATATTACCTCCGATCATATTGTAATTCTTTTTGGGAGCCGCACGGCAGATAATCACTTAAGGCAGTAATCTGCTCCCCTTATTGTTTTCCGGGCGTTATCCGTATATCAGCCCCGGAATGAAGTCTACGATCTGCGGGAATATTACGATCAGTACGATCGCAATAAACAATGCTACGATATAATATCCAACGCCGGCGAACATCTTGGAGATCGTCGCTTCCTTATCCCAGCCGATACAACCTTTCACCATGAAAATACCGCCGCCGACAGGAGGTGTGATATTGCCTACCGCTACCAGGAAAACGATCAGAACTCCAAACCAGAGTGAACTGTAGCCCATGGTCTTGACAACGATCGGATGGAAGATCGGGATCGTCAGCAGCATCATGGAGATCATATCAGTAAACATGCCCATGATGAAATAGATCAGGATAATGATAAAGAGGATCGCCATCTGCGGGACACCGTTTTCCATCGCATTCGATACGAGCTTTCCGACCTGTACCGGAAGCGTTGATACAGCCAGGAAACGGCTGAAAACGGTTGCACATGCCATAAGCATGAACACCATAGCCTGAAGTCTTATGGAAGCGCTTAAGGCATCTATGAAGCGTCTCCAGTTCAGTCTTCTTTCAATGATCATAACGACCATTGTCGCAAACGCACCTACGGCACCGGCTTCCGTCGGTGTAAAGAATCCGGCGAACATTCCGCCCATTGATATAACGAAAATGATAGCTATCTCAATTACTCCGCCGCCCTTTAAGGACTTCCATCTTTCTTTCCATGCGGATTTTGGAGAAGGCGGTGCAAGCTCCGGCTTTCTCTTGGCCATGACCCAGATCAATGCTCCGAAACTTGCCGTAAGAACGATACCCGGAAGGATACCTGCCATGAAAAGCGCACCAACAGATGTGTCACTGGCAAGGCCGTAAAGAATGAATGTCGTGCTTGGCGGGATAAGCGCTGCAAGGTTTGCACCTGAAGCGATTGCCGGTCCCGCAAGTGTCGGTGAATATCCGTTCTTTCTCATCTCGGGATAAGCCACTGCGCACATGGTTCCTATTGTAGCCGGAGCAGATCCGCAGATCGCGCCGAAGCCTGCGCAGGCAACCTCTGTAGCGATGGCCAGACCTCCGCGCCAGTGACCGATAAATCTGTCAATAACCGTAAACAGATTAGCACCCAGTCCCGTATAGCATGCGATAAATCCCATCAATCCGAAAAGCGGTGCTACTGTTATCGCATATGATGAGAACTGTGTTGTGATCTCGCCTACCATCATCTGCGCCGCAGCGGTGGGGTTCTTTAAAATAATCAGCCCTACAACGCCGGAAAGCAGCATGCTGAACGGAATCGGCAGTCCCAGAAACATAAGGACAAGAAATACCAATAATCCAATAATACCCATTGTGATCGGTGTCATATTTCTGTCCCCCTTAATCTTCTTTTCTCAGCTGAGGTGTCGGCGGCGTCGCAATAGAATAATTCTTTTCTTTGATCCTCATGATATACAGGATCAGCTTAGCGACCAGAGCAACGGCAAGCAGGATGAACCCTGCAGCCAGAACACCTGTAACTATATACATCGGCATATGAAGTTCGGTACTTATCTGCCTGTCAGCATACTTATTCATGGACTGACGGACCATCAGTATACCAACGATAATGAAGCCGACTGTACCGACAATATTCACAATCAAATTTAAAAACGTTCCGAATTTGACGCCTGTCTTTTCCAGTATCAGCGTCATACGTACATTGCCGTCAAGCCATTCTGTCTGAGCAAGTCCGAGGGCTGCTGCAGCCAGCGAACAGTAGCATACGATCTCGGTCGAACCGTAGATCGGTGAATTAAAAAAGCGTCTGAAGATTACATTGGCTACAACGACGAGCATGATAAATACCAGAAATCCATCTGATATATATGTTGTAAATGAAAAAAATTTTCCCATGGTCTTTTCGTACTTATCCATCTCAAAAACCATTCCTCTCTTTGACCGGTCAGGCCGGTTCTTTTCTGTCAGCGACCATTTAAAAGTCTTCCAGCAATTATCCTTCCGGGGACAGACCACCGGTCTGCCCCCGGAAGGATCATTTCGTTTTGTTTACAATCGATCTGTCTTCGCCAAAGATCTGAGTGATCAATACCACTTGGAGTAATTCTCCGGTACAGGCGGATACATCTCATTGTATTTGTCAAGGAGCTCAAGATAGAGGTCAACGAGGTAATCTCCATCAAATCCAAGATCATTCAGAGTAGTTTTGTAATCATCGGTAAGTCCCTCAAGGGCATCCGCAAACGGTTTAAGAGTTTCATCGTCAAGCCATTTGATTCCTTCGATCTGGCCGATGTCATGGATGTACTTCTGTGAAAGCGGGTCATTGTCAAGCTCTTCAAGATACTTGCAGTAGAAGTCATTCCATGTATCTTCGCAAGCCTTGTCAAACGCTTCACGCTGTGACTCGGGAAGGCTTTCATATGTGTCTCTGTTAAGAAGAACAAGGCAGGAATATCCGATGAACGGCATCATTGTGCAGTAGTCTGCAACTTCCTGGAACATGGAGTTTCCGAATGCGCCTACAGAAGATACGCAGCCGTCTACAAGACCGTTTCTAAGTGCTTCATAAACTTCACCGATAGCCATGGATACCGGAACAGCTCCCCATCTGGAAACTGCTTCTGCAGCATATCCTGTTGCACGGATCTGCATTCCCTTAAGATCCTCGATGGAGTTGATCGGTTTTGTTGAGCAGATAGCAAGCGGAACCTGGCCAAGTGTGAACAGCGGAATAGCCTTGCTGAACTCTTCGGGCTGAACGATATCAAGATATTCCTTGATCGTTGCACTGCCGGCTTTTGTACTTGCATAGTACGGTCCTGCGATCTCAGCTACCTGTTCTACGGGGTATTTACCGATAGAAACAGACATCTGTGCGAATCCGAGCTCTGCTACGCCGTTCTCAACACCTTCTGCAATGTCGAGCATGCCAAGAAGTGTACCATTGGGATAGGATTCGATGGTGATGTAACCTTCACCCATGTACTTGTTGATGTTCTCCTGAAGGAGGGCGATACCGTCCTGGTTGGGAGCGTCTGCAGCAAGGAAGGAAGCATAGCTCCATGTTGCTGTTACCCAATCTGACTTGTCAACTTCTTCTGCTGCGGAAGACTCGGATGCTGCCGAAGTTTCAGAAGATGCGGATGTTGCTTCTGTAGCATGTGCTGTTACCGGTGCCGTTGCAAGGCCGAGTACCATCATCGCGCAAAGAAGCATTGCTAATGTTTTTTTCATCTTTTTCTCTCCTTTTTTTAATTTCTAAGTTGCTTTTTATTTCTTTGTTATTTCTATATATCCCTCGTCGGCATTCACGAATACCATATCCCCGGTTTCGATCACTTCCATAGGGTCGCGTTCGAAATCTGTCATTGCCGGTACGTGAGCCTCAAGGGCACATAGCACATTTAGTGAACTGGATTCCGTATGTATAAAAGCCGCAGGTTTATTTCCTCTGCCGTATTTAAGGAATCCGCCCGAACCTCTCTGGCTCGGAAACACAAGTACCTTTCCCGTGTATGGCACCCGGAAAAGCGGATGAAGCCGTTCTGTTGTGAATCCCTGAACTGGATCCACGTTCGTAAATCCCTGAAGAGGTTTTTCGGATACAAGCGCTTCGGCTTCGACCTTGCCAGGATACTCCGTCCTTCCGTATATCCTTATCTTTTCCATAACTATTTCCACTCTCCCCGCCATATTCCGGTGACCGCCGCATCGAGGCACTCTTCCGTCGTTCCGTAACATACCTGAAGCTTGGAGTCGATATCCGGATAGCAGCCTGTGACGTAATTTGCCTGCTTGGCCGTATCCACGGCTATGCACTCGACTCCGCCGGGTACTGCTCCCATCGCCGCGAGACACGCTCCCGACATAAGCTTTATCCCGGCGTCGGTCAGGATCTTCAAGAATCCCATCTTCCGACAGATGTCATATAGCCATGGATTTGTCATGATCCATGTCGGGATCTTTACCTTTCTGCCTTCCATCTTCCAGCATATTTTTTCAATGTCCACAAGGTTGTAGTGCGGGCAGCCCAGATATACCATGTCGACCCGGTCGGTCTTGTGATAATTGAGGTAATCATATGCCTTCCTGAGTTCGGCTTCTCCGACCATTATCTCCTCGGCCGGTGCTTTTCCGCCAAAGGCGGCTTCCAGCGTAGGAGCCTCCGGAGTACTTCCTGGGATGTGGTACATGTCCACTCCGCCTCCGGTGTGTATTGCCGAATTTAGCTTCTGGAACTGCGAGGTAGTCGGCTTTGCCGTCCCGGTAAGGACCGGCACCCGGCAGCCGGCAGCTTCACCGGCGGCATATCCGTAAACATCCCATTCCAGATCCGTATGGATGAGCCTGTCCGTCTTTATAAGCACTGTTCCGTAGCGGTTTTCCGTTATATGCATTCCCCAGTATGGCGCTTTTCCAAGGAAACAGGTCGCGAATGATCCGTCAAAATTCGTCCTCGCGCCAAGCACCGCGTTGCAATACGGGATCTGAGAGCTTTCGAACCAGGAGCAATGCTGTCCGATGGTCGGCCAGTATGTCATGGTAAGATAGTTTGCACATGAGTGTGATGTGAACATCCCAAGCTTTCTCAGGAGCTCGTACTCTTCCTCGTGCAGTGCTTTTTTGTGGAAGACCGGATCGTCATGTCTTAATTCTTCGTTCCTGTATGAACAGATCGGACAGCCTTCCCAGCCGTCTATCGGCGGCTGCTCGGGAAACGGGGATTTATCAGCGAACGTCGGGATCTTAAAGTGCTCTCCTTTGTCCACAAGCTCCTTAAGATCATCTATCGTGAGCTCATAATAACTGGATAGTTTAAGCCCGGGGCTATGCATGTCTCCCGTTCCGTCCAGATCTATGAGGCTTTCTGCCCCGGCGATCTGCGCTGCCTCTACGAGATATTCCATGCATAACTGCTTTGCATGTCCTTCCTCGCCGGCGAGCATTCTTTTTTCATCATCTTTTAACTTAACTTCTGTCATCTGTACGATCTCATCTTCCGTATATCAGGGCCTCTCAGCCAGCGTCTTCGGAACCGGAGCTCCGATATAAACGACATTCTTGAGGGCGCCATGGCAGGAATCATCAAGCGCTTCCACGATCTGGTCCAGAGTGAATCTGTGTGTAAGCAGGCTGTCGATATCGATCTTGCCAAGCCTGTACATTTCCATATATTTCGGAATGTCAAGGCGTAAGTTTACGCCTCCCATTACGCATCCGGTCAGTCTTTTTCCACGGAGGAAATTCATGTATGTGATATCGCTGCAGACCTCGTCTCTGGGATGTCCGTGTCCTACGACTACCATCTGTCCCCAGGGAGCGGTAAGATCTATCATCTGCTTTTTAAGTCCTTTGCCGGCTACGGCTACCAGTGAATGATCCACGCCGAGGCCAGTGATCTTTTTGGTTTCTTCTATAACATCGCACTCTTTCGGATTGAGGCAGTGGGTCGCGCCAAATTTTTTTGCGGCCTCAAGCTTGCCCGGAACCGTATCGATCGCGATGATCGGACATGCGCCTGAATATGCAGCGCCCTGAATGGCCGAAAGGCCTACGCCTCCGCATCCGCAGACTGCGAAGGATTCGCCGGGTTTGACCTTGCAGCGGTTAAGAACCGCGCCAAAGCCCGACATGAATCCGCATGCAAGAGCAGAGCCGATCTCAAAAGGAATATCGTCGTCCAGCTTGCAGAGCATGGATTCATGAGCGTTGCAGTACTCGGCGAATCCACTGGTGCCGGAGCATGTCTGGATGATTCTTTCACCGTTGAGGCGTGTGTGGCATCCGGGGATACGGAAAAGCGCGCTTGTAGAGGGATGAGCTTCGCATTCCCATGAATGTCCCTTAAGACAGGGCGTGCACTGTCCGCAGCCCTGGCGGACTTCAGAGCAGATAACTCTGTCGCCTTCTTTTACATATGTGACCTTGGAACCGACCTTTGTAACGATGCCGGCGATCTCGTGTCCGGCCATTCCGGGGCCCTCATACTCGCCATGCTCACCTGTCAGCGCATGGATATCGCTGTGGCAGATCGTGCAGGTCATTACCTTTAACTGCACTTCATCATCTTTGGGTTCCGCTACTTCAACTTCCTCAATGACTACGTCATGGTAATCGGGACTCATTCTTGTCATTAAAGCTGCTTTACATCTCATATCTATATGCTCCTTTAGTCAATTTATAATCAGTTGTAATAATTAAGCTAGATCGCTTCCACCGTCACAGGTCAGGCACTGTCCGGTAACGAAGAGATTTTCCTGTGCGAAAAAGAGAATGACTCTTGCGATATCAAGTCCTGAAGCCACGTGGCCCAGAGGCGTCTTACTTGCAACGATCTCGTACTCTCTCGGCGTAGCATCGATCTTCATCGGTGTATCCACCATTCCCGGAGCGACAGCGTTCACCGTGATCCCGTCCTTGCCGTACTTCATGGCGAAGGCCTTTGTCTGTGTGATCGCGCCGGCCTTAGATGCTGTATAGGCTGGTGTACTGTAGTTCCCATGGATCCCGGTGACGGATGTGGTATTAACGATCCTTCCGAAATGATTCTTCTGCATATACGGGATCACGGCCAGATTCATAAGGTAATGACCGTAATCATGTATTTTGAAAAACTTCATATAGGTCTCTTCATCGAGCTTGTCGAACAACGTCCCGAAGAATGATTCGCCGGGCTTGAGTCTGGACTCGATACCTGCGTTATTTATCAGAATATCGACTCCTCCAAAAGCTTCTATGACCTTCGCAACGCCGGCCTTTACACTTTCGGGATCACTTACGTCCACTGCTGCACACAGCACATTGTCGGTATAGCTGCGGCATTTTTCCGCGACCTTTTCAAGCTTGGCAAGTGTCCGTCCGAAAAGCGCGACCTTTGCCCCGCCTTTTGCAAGCTCGATCGCTACTGCCTCTCCTATACCACTTCCGGCTCCGGTAACTATAGCCGGCCTGTTCTCAAATCCGTAATCCAGATATTTCAGCATATTCTTACTCCTTGGGAATAACATTCTGACATCGTCCTAATCTTATCCAAACTGTTTAAGACATGCCAGACAACAAACTATCTGCAATTTTCCTTCCATAGGCAGACAAATTGTCGGGCAATACACGAAAAGTATGATAGAATACGCCGCGCGGACGCCGACTGCATCACGTATAAAGAAAAGCGTCTTTCTGCAGCCATTATTCTGACTGCAGAAAGACGCTTTTATGAGGCTGCTGCCTTTTTTACATTTAAAACTTCAGCCCGCCCGCTTGCCTTTCAGTTTAGCATAAAGCCTCTCGATCGGATCGAACACCCTTCCCCAATGGAACTTTTTGCAAATGAAATATACGATCACGGCAAGTGATATGCCTGTCACAACATCCATGAAATAATGCTGTTTGACGAACACTGTAGAAGCAAAGATCAGCAACGCGGTTATAAGAGTATAGATCCTGAACCATCCGGATATCTCCTTGCGTCCTGCGACTCCCAGATAACAGAGGGTGCTGTTAATGCAGTGTAGGCTCGGCAGGAGATTGTAAGCCATCGCTGAACCATCCAATGAGTACCAGAACTGGCGCAGCCTGTCAAAAACGGTCGGATTTTCCACGACCTCGTAAAGGCCTTCGGCGATCCTGTCCATATAGGTAGGCAGGAATACAAGAATTAATACAGCCGCCACGCAGGAAAACAGGCACGATGCCAGGTAATCTTTAAAGTGCTGCTTTTCGCACAGAGATACAGCCATGGGACTCATCGCCCAGAAAGCGTAGGACCAGATGTATGGTATAATAAAGATCGAAACGATCGGGATCATGTCGTCCAAAGGTATTTTTGGCAAAAGCGGCTCGAAGCCGATCCATAAGGCAAGATAATGCCCCGTGAGATAAAACGCGTGCTGCAGGACCAGATACATTATTCCTATAATGATTGCATATGGTCTGATGTGTATGGCACCCTTTGTTTTGATCTTGCTGTCCATCTTTTTATACCTGTCTTCCGTACTCACGTCAGTTGTATCAAATGTCTATATAAGCGCTCCTGAATCCGATATCAGGGTAAATGAAATGCCTGTGATCTCTCATATAGAGTTCCCACAGTCCTGCGTTGGCTTTGTCGAACCACGAGCCGCCTCTTATAGGTGTCCTCTCGCCGTAACTTCTCAGAAACAGCCTGTCAGGTCCGATGTCTTCGGATATTGGAAATATCCCGATCTTTTTCAGGATGTCAGGCACTTTGATCCCTTCTTTGGCCTTAAGATCCTTTAAAAGCATCATGGTGTATCCGAAATGACCGCCCTTTATATTCCCTGTATACTGCGGGTTTACGACTGTATCTGACAGAACGGCCCCGCCCTTTAAGGTAAACTGCTTTTCCTCGGGGCTTCCCGCTTCTTTACCATCCAACTTGAGCGTCCCTTTTGTACCCGGATCGACCAGCGAACCGTCCGGAAGTATCGCCCTCCAAAGCCTGCTGTTTTCGGATTCATCCACATTCAGAGCGCTGTCATTGTCAGGGATCACCTGGATCTCCCCGTCCATCAGTCGAAGGCCTGAGACCATATCCCAGATATTTCCGTGAAGATCACTTATTCCGGCCGGCGTGCCGTCATGATTCCACGATACCGGCCCTGACCCGGTCAGCGTCCTTCCTTTCTTTGGAACGCCAAGCGATTCACCATGCGACAGGACCCCATGTTCGTGCGGCGCATTAATGTTTTTGCCGCAGAAATTGTTTCCGCCGGGTCTTATGCCGTTCTTTTGACACCAGAATGCCAACGCCATCCATTCGGCGTTGGTCATGAGATGCCAGCCTCGGCCCTTATTCGCGCAGGCCGTTCTTGCTCTTTCCAGATCTATCGTATGTGCAGGATCTTTTCCAGGAAGCGAATATGCCCTTCCGTATTCAATAACATTCAGATACTTGCTTATATAAATGCAGTCGAGCTCTTTTCCTCCAGCTATGAAGGCTGAACAAAGAGAATCATCCCCTTCTTCCCATACGTCACTCCATTTAAACGCAGGTATCCTTACCATTACGGAAGGCCGACCGAGATCATCATAAAGGAGGGTGTTCGAACCTCCTGTCAGGCTTTCCAGGGCAAATGACGCGCTGTCCCAAAGGCTTTTGTCTTCCCCCGATGTCACTGTATCGCCACAGGTATCTGTTATTTCCGTGATTTTTATCTTTTCTGCTTCTAATTCGATCCCTTCATCTTTAAGAACGCAGAAACCGAAATCATCAGGCTGTCCCACGGATATCCTCCTCTTTGCAGGCGGAAGGCTTAAGAGCGCGCAGCGCTTTCCTGGTTTAAGTGTCAGCCTGCCATCAGCGTCCCTGTTTAAAGCCAGTTCAACCGGCTGCTCCGCGGCATATTCGGAAATGTCTATCGATACTGTATCTTCTATTGTCATGATCGTTCCGGATATTTTGTATTCCATATCATTCAATTCCTTTTTTCTGCAATCATTGTCTGAAGCAGCTTCTGTTATTAAAAAGTATATATTAAAAACCAATATTATTCTATCAACGCATATTTGTTATTAAGAGAAACAGTCCTGCATATCCGTATGCTTTTTTATTAGTCTGTCAAACTATTACGCATGCTTCTATGCTGTTTCGTTTCTTGCATGCCGCCACCTTGCTGTTTATCATAAATATAGTGGAAATAGTATGTACTGGTGCCGATCGCATAGTCATTGTTTCCGGCAGCCCATACTGATCTTCACCGCATGCTGAGCCAGAAACGGGAGACACACAGTGAGTACTGATATATCAAAAAAAGCCATAATCACCAAAGGCTTCTGCTTTACATTCATGTCAATGTTCTGCGGTTCATTCATCCTTTATATGATGATAACCACCGTTTCTGAATACGCAGGCAGCTTTGGCGCCTCAAAAGCAGTCTCAGGGCTCGTGTCAAGTATTTTTCTGATAGGGGAACTTGTTACACGTCTCCTGTTTCCTAAGATCCTTGGAAGACTTGGCTGGAAGAAAACCATCTTTTTTTCAATGACCGCCCAGCTTACGGCCTGCTGCCTGTATTTTGTGATAAGCAATATCTTCCTGCTTATCCTCATCCGCCTCGTCCATGGATTCTGCTTCGGTATGGCGGCCTCTGTCGTGAGCAATACGGGGATTTATCTTATTCCTAAAGAAAGGTACGGCGAAGGAAACGGTATTCTGATGACTTCAACATCTCTTTCCGTCTGCCTTGGTCCTCTGTTTGGCGGGATAATATATGAACATTTTGGCTCTTACGGATGTTTTATAACAGCGATCATACTGGCAGTATTAATGACGTCCGGAGTATATCTTGCAAGGGCACCTTATCCTGATATAAGGCCTGGCGCTGCCTCCGAAAGAAAAGATGACCTGCCGTTCCTTGACCGTTTTATTGAAAAAAAGGCGCTCGCCGCATCGCTTTGTATCTTCTTCTGCGGCGCCGCCTATTCATGCGTACTTTCATTTATCAGGCTGTTCGGATCCGAGACCGGACTTTCCGACAGTGTTTCATTTTATTTTGTAGTATATGCTGCAGTGCTGCTTTTCTCAAGACCGCTGGTCGGCAGGCTCCAGGACAGATACGGAGACAACGCTGTGGCATATCCATGCATAAGCATGCAGATAATAAGCTTCGTTCTGCTTGCTTTTATCCCCGGACCAGTGACCGTACTTATCGCGGCGGCGCTTCTGGCTCTGGGATACGGAACCCTAAATTCGGTATTTATAACCATAGCCTGCAGAAGAGCCTCAGGCGATCGCATACCATACGCCACAATGACCTACTGGATCGGCACCGATCTTGGCGTAGGTCTCGGCCCGGTCTGGCTGGGCGCTGTCGCGGAAAGCTTTGGCTACATTGGCATGTTCTCAGCAGCTGCCTGCGTAAGCGCTGTCACGATCCCGGTATATATCCTTTTCTGCCACCGCTCTGCCTATCGCGGAAAGGCGGATTAATAAGGACCGGGACTAGCCTTACGCTTTCCTGTTTTTGTGTTATGCATAAACCACAAACATGCGGACACATATCGATCCCGTAAACGTTGACACTATCTCAACTTGCAAATATCATACTAATATGATAGGTTTTTTCATCGTTTTCTGAGAGGATAATAATGTATCTTAATCCATCGCTATTATTTGAAGAATTGACCGAATCGTACTCAAATATTATTCTTAAAAACGGCAACTCCGATAAATCGGAATATCTCCATCTGCCGCTTCTCTATATTGATGGAATGGAGATAAACGATAATAATATTTATATCGGAAAGGGCAGCTGCTTTTCCGTAGACACGGTATATCCCGACCACTGCTGCCTTATATCCATCGGCCAGCTGCCGGAAAACAGCTGTTTCGCGAATGTCCCACAGATCATAATAGACGAAGATACCTCTGAATTCGGCCTCTACAACAAGGTCCAGCTTATTTACGAAAAGCTGAATTCCTGGAGCAGTGTCATCAGCAATATGATCCTGAACGATGCAGAAATACAGACTATCCTGGATTACTGCAGGCCTTATTTCCCTGGAACGTTCTTCCTTGTTGTGGATTCCAACTACCATGTCATCGCTACGACCAGCGAACCGTCTTTTGTAATGGATGAGACCGGCAGCACACCGGCCGATGTTGTGACACGTTTCAAAAAAGACCCGGAATACAGGCGGACAAGACTGAAAAAAGGCACATTTTTCTACGACGGAAAATATTTTGATCACGCTATACTGATCCACCATATCTTCATCAACGACGTCATGAGCGGAACATTCTCCATAGCTGAGCATGGCATGCCGATCACCGATGGGCTCTGGACTCTTTTCAACCATCTTGCCGGGCTTATTGACTACTGCTACCAGAACCGTTCTTATAAAATGCAGCGTGAATATGTCCGTCCGAACGCGACATTCAACCGCCTGCTCCAGGGTGAGATGCTCTCCGAAAAGCAGCTTTCCGAGACTGTTTCTAACCTTGGATGGAAGACTGACGACACCTATAAGGTATGCTTTGTAGCCATCCATGAAGCTGATAAAATGATCGGTTCCACTCTCTATCTGTGCCGTAAGTTCGATGCCAGCTTCGTATCAGCTTTCTCTCTGGAATTTCACGGAGATATAGTTATCATCCTTAATCATTCCCGTATTATCGCCGCTGACCGTGAGGCTGATTCCAAGACCGCAATAGCTGAATTTCTTAACGAGCATATGCTCGAAGCCGGCGCCAGCATGGAATTCCACGGTCTTAATATGCTGCGTAATTATTATCTCCAGGCAAAGGCAGCATATACTATAGGAATAGAGCTTTCCAAGAAAACGGTATATCATTTTTCTGATATAAAAGTAGATTATATGATCAAAAACATCTCATCGGATATTTATCCGGAGACGCTCTGCCCCGATGAGCTCTTAAAGCTGCGTGATATTGATAAGGAAAAAGGATCACAGTATCTTCAGACTCTTTATGTATATTTCCGTACCGGAATGAATGCCAGCCGCACGGCCAAGGAAATGTTCATAAACCGCAGCACGCTGCTTGAAAGGCTTGGAAAGATCTGGCGCCTGCTGGACATCGACCCGGAAGACTATGAATCCCGGCTCTATCTTATGATCTGCCTCGAAATACTCCGCAGATGAATTCCCATATAACCCATGTCACTCAATTTGTCGGGAAATCTCCGGATTTGCCGCATATTTTGTTGTGTTGCAATTACCATGAATATTAAATATTATTTTTATGATATTATCATCCATCATTTTCAGGTGGTGTAAATGCCTGTATATTAGTGGGCTGTTCTAAAACACTTATCGATATTTTTCAGGAGGTGCTTCCATGTCTTTAAAATATACTGACATCGCCGACAAAATAAAAGTTGCAGCTGAAACAGAAGTACTTGTCGCTGGAGCCGGAATAGCCGGAATATCAGCAGCTCTGGCTGCCGCAAG
>CADBMM010000169.1 GCA_902795795.1 uncultured Lachnospiraceae bacterium
ATTTCCGGACAGCGGCTTCATGGTGAAAAGCTGCATCGGCGTCGGACGCTACTCAGCATCCGCTGTAAAGCACAGCCATCACAGCCGCCCTGATCACTTTGCCTACACCGGCTCATATAAGTGCGTGGACTTTAATATCGGCACGCCTGAGACACACCAGGACCGAATCGATGCCATGGAGATCCATCGCGAAAGCGAATGAAACTCCCTGCGTCACATGATGACCTGGAACATTAACGTTACTCCCACCGGGAAATATCCGGTGAAGGAAATAAATGAATAATGAAAAACAAACAAAAGGAAAGGAAAAAACTATTATGAAAAAACTGCTTGCAATCACTCTTACAGCAGCATTGGTCCTGTCCTTCGGAAGCTCAGTCTTCGCTGCATCCTCCGAAAGTTCAGCTCCTGCTGAGGAAGTCACCGTTTCTGCTGACGGACCTACTTTCAACCTGAAATTTGCATCTACCGAAAATGAAGGCACCCTTCGTTACCAGATGCTTGAGAAACCTATCATGGATCTCATCACCGAAAAGACTAACGGCAGGATCACCTTTACTTTCTTCCCGAGCAGCTCCCTTGTCGGCAGCGGCGCTGTCATCAAAGGCTGCCAGGACGGCACCTGCGATATCGGTATGGACAACATCAACTCCTATCCGGGCGTATTCCTTTATTCCGAACTGATGACCACTCCCGGCGTTCTTCTTGGAACTGACTTTGATTCCAAAGCAGAAAACATTAAGGCATACTGCGATGCATACGCTACACAGGAATACAAAGACAACGGCATTTATCTGATCGGAACCGCTCCGGCCCTTGATACCGTTCTGATGTCCAAATTTGCAGTTGAGTCAACTGCAGATTACTCAGGAAAGACGATCTGCTGCAACGCTACTTATGCCAAGATGTTTGAAGATAACGGCGCAGCCATCACCTGGGTCGTACCGCCTGAGCAGTATGAATCCCTTCATCTGAACGTTATCGACGGAACTATCAACGGCTCCGGCGTTCTGCAGGCATTCAAACTGTATGAAGTTCTGGATTATGCTTACTACATTCCGTTCGCTACCATCACAAGCACCTATGTCATGAGCCAGAAGGTTTATGATTCCATGCCGGAAGATCTCCAGGCAGCCCTGGATTCCATCCGTCTGAGCGATGAATTCTTCGCCATCAACAAGGCTTATGTAGAAGCCATGACCGACCAGGTCACCGAAGCGACTAAGGGAAATGAAAAATTCACATTCAATGATTTCCCGGCCGACGTAGCTGAATCCATGCAGGCTTCCTGCGAGGCAGGCGTAGATGCAAAAGTTGCTGAGCTTAAGGCTGCAGGTCTTGACGCTGACGGAGCGATCGAACTGCTGAATTCCTTCTCAAAATAATCTGAACAGCATTATTTTATACGGGGGAGTCTGTTACGACTCTCCCGGTCATCTTTAAAAAAAGCCCTTTTATATAATATTTTATTCAGAGGAAAAGCCATGGATAAATTTTTACGCATTGTAGATAAGACCTCCCTGTTATTGTGCCGCATCGCTTCTGTGATCTTCTTTATCATAGTTATCCTGGTTGCGGTCAATATAGTCGGACGTAAGCTTTTTAACTTTACCATCACGGGAATCATTGAAATCGTACAGTACGGTGTCCTCCTTGTTATGGTTCTTTCCATGGCAAGAACAACGCTGACCGGCGGTCATGTGACTGTCACCATTATTACCGGAAAACTTCCGAAAATTCCGAAAAGAGTCATCGATGTGTTCGCACTTGTCTTATCCGCCGTACTGGTCGCAATCGCAGCATGGGTCTGCATTCGTTATATTCCGCAAACCTATGCGTCCGGATTAACTACTGAAAGATACAAGATACCCATATATCTTGTTTATACAGTCATGAGTATCGGATTGATCGCTACTACATTTACATTCTTCCTGAATATTATTCGGCTTTTCATACCTGATGCCGGAATTGCGACATCAGGAGATGATGCCGATGAAATGATCAAGCAGACGAAAGAAGCCCTGGAGGCTGAAGAAAAGGAGGTGGGTCAGTAATGTCAAGCACAGCGTTAGCAATTATATTTCTGATCTTATTCCTTGTCCTTATTTTTCTCGGCGTACCGATCTATATCTGCATGATGGTCTGCGGCCTTGCAGGCTGTGCGATCATGCTGAACAGCTTCAGCGCCGCGACTTCTTTCTTAAGCGATGCATTTATAAACACATTTACCAGCTATACGGTCTCCGTTGCGCCGATGTTTATGCTGATGGGTGAGATCGCTTCCGAATCCGGGATCGGCGGA
>CADBMM010000170.1 GCA_902795795.1 uncultured Lachnospiraceae bacterium
GAGCCTGACATCTTCGCAGGCGGAGACAGCGTAAGCGGACAGAAGTTCGTAGTAGACGCTCTGGCAATGGGACGTGAAGGTGCGGTATCGCTGCACAGATTCGTCAACAAGGGCCAGCACCTGATGATCCACAGAAATACAAGGCACTTCGAGATGCTCAACAAGGAAGACATCGTACTTCCTCCGAACGAATATAAGAAACCTGCACGTCAGATCAGAGAGATCGACGAGAGCAAGAAGCTCACCATGGATTACGAGATCAAGCAGTTCAGCGAAGAGCAGATCAAGAAGGAAGCAGAGAGATGCCTCAAGTGCGGACGCAGTGTAGTTGACCAGAACAAGTGCATCGGCTGCGGAATGTGCACAGTACAATGCAAGTTCGACGCTATACATCTGATTCGCCGTCCGGACGGAGACAAGTATTCCAGGCTAATCACTGCTGAGGAGAAATTCGTAAGCATCGGAAAGCATATGCCTACAAGAGTGACAGGCATCATCAAGAAGAAAGTTGCAGGTAGATAAGGAGGAACAAAATGACGAATCAGGAAATGCGCGATGTCGCAAAAAGACTCAATGTGCCTCTGTTCAAGATGAACTACAAGGCAGGTGTCCGTCTGCCGAATCTTGGGGCATTCCTTGCCGGTGATGACGGGGCACTCGATGCATACGATCCAAAGGCAAAGGAAAGACTGAGCAGGATGCTTGAAAAAGAACTAAAGAAGGCTAAATAAACTTGAAAAACGAATAATAGCTCTCTCTTACCGGAGCGTGATGTGTGCCAAGGCGCATATCCGCTCCGGCTCTTACATTACGGGTACAATTCTGGGTACAAACGTGGACGACGCTTTACCTCCTTGGAATTTCAACGTTTGTACGCTTCTGACTTCTTCGAGTCCCATGTCCTCCGCCAATAAAACCCTTGAAATTTCAACGTTTCAGGGGTTTTCTTGTGTGAGAAATGTGGGCACATTTTGTGTTTAACCGATTGAACATATCACATTTAAGCATAAAATATGTTAAAATCATAAACGTTTATTGATTATAATAGACTGATGTGATATTTTAAACAGAGATATAATTCTTGAAAAATTGAGGTGATATAAATGATCACATATGTTGAGCTAAAGAATTTTAAGTCTTTTAAGGATACTAGATTTGATTTTCGTAAAGGCAAAAAAGACTATAAGAAATTTGTCGCTATTTATGGCGAGAACGGAAGCGGAAAGTCTAATTTTGTTGATAGCCTTAGCTTTTTGCGCCTTACAATGGAGTCGTTCCACATGGTGTTGCAATCGGAGCAGTTGCAGCAGATGCATATAACAACTCCTCTACCTGACGAAATCATGGCTGCTTTGAGAAACGGTGCTTTTTCATTTCCCAAAATGATGGCAAATCACAGGATGATTGATTGCACGGAACCAACATCAATAGAACTTGGCTTTGTTTTCAACAACCATTCTGGATACTATTCAATATCTTTTGCTGACAGCTTTGTTGGGGAAAAGCTCTACTACTATACAGGAAAGCAAAGTGGAGTTGTTTTTGATATTTCAATACAAGATGGGAATATCAGAAAATCGTTTTGTGGAAGTTTTTTCAAGACCAATGAGGCTGCGAAAGAACTTAAAATGCTTGTGGATCAGTATTGGGGAAAGCATTCGCTCCTTAGCATTCTAAACAATGAGCGAGAGAGAAAAAATGCAGAATACATTAAAAACAACTATTTGGAATATGTATTTGAACCAATTAATATGATTCTGCTATTAACTGCAAAGCACTCAATAGGTTCATTTCAAAGTCAAAATGCAAACGTGAATTATAAGGGTGTAATAGAAAATCCGATGGAAGGAAATATTATCCCTTCCCAGGAGCAGATTCTTGATCAGACAGAACGAATTTTGAATACATTTTTCACACAGGCTTATTCTGATATAAAACAGGTCTTTTATAAGAAGAGTATGGAAGGCTCGAATCTGCATTACAGGCTATATGCCAATAAAATGATTGGAGGACAGATCCGTAATATAGATTTTCTTCAGGAATCCGAAGGAACAAAGCGGATTCTGTTTATGATTAACGATCTGCTGGGTGCATGTCAGGGAGGTACGATTGCTCTTGATGAAATTGATACGGGGATACACGATTTGCTTCTTAAGACAATGCTTGCATCAATAAATGATTGGATTAATGGTCAGTTGATTATTACGACCCATAATACATATCTGCTGGAGACATTGCGGCCGCAGTCAATATATGTCATTAATGTAGACTACCTTGGAAATAAGGAAGTGCATTGCCTCGATGAATTTGACATCCATGGCACAAACAATATCAGGAACATGTATATTAAGGGCTTGTTTGGTGGTGTTCCAGTTGTAGATGAAATAGAGTACGGAGAAATTGTTGAAGAACTGAGAATTACAGATGAAACACAGGAGGAAACTGAATGAGAAAGCTTACTCCTGCTCAATATAAGAAAGCCGTCGTTATAGTACATGGAAAGTCAGAGCACTATCTGGCGAGCTATATTTACACAAACCTTCATCTTCCGGTTGTAATTGTTGGCAGGAATAGTGGTAGGAGCAGTATTCAAATAAACGGACTTAAAAGTTTTCTCAGCAGTAGACCGTACAATAATCTGAAGACTTTTGCTGATACCTATTCTGTTGAATATGAATAAGAAAGAAAAGAAACTGAAGAATTTCAGGCTTTTCATTATCATGGATACAGACGATTGCTCTGAGAAAACCAAGGAAGACTACA
>CADBMM010000171.1 GCA_902795795.1 uncultured Lachnospiraceae bacterium
ATGCTGGCACCGACAAATATCACGCTGGATGACAGAGGTCATTACATCAAAGAAATGGATGAGCATGATATCGAGCATACGATAGAATGCTTCTGTGACTGCGCAGACAGGCTGAAAAGATGCGGGTTCGACGGAGTGCTTATCCATGGCGCGCATGGAAATCTGATCGGAGCATTCCTTTCTCCGTATACCAATCACAGGACGGATATGTACGGAGGCAGCTTCGAAAACAGATGCAGATTCCCACTTCGGCTCCTTAAGGCAATGAGAGAGCGAGTCGGAAATGATTTCGTACTCGAGCTTCGTATCAGCGGCGATGAAAAGGTGGAAGGCGGAATGACAGTTGAATATGTCACCGAATTCCTCAAACAGGCGCAGGAATATATCGATCTTGCCACGATCTCGTGCGGTCTGATAGTAGATCTTAAAAAGAGCTTCTATTGCATGCCGCCGTATTATCATCCGAAAGGAGCGAATGTTCCTCTCGCAAGGCACATCAAACAGGATCCGGATATCCATATCCCCATCAGCGTAGTCGGAGGGATCGTGACCGCGGAAATGGCCGATCAGATAATCGATGAAGGATCGGCGGATATGGTGGCAATAGCAAGAGCGCTGCTTGCCGATCCGGATATGCTGAACAAGTCATACAGAGGCAAGCCCGAAACAGCGACCCCGTGTCTCAGATGCTGGAACTGTCTTGGCGGAGTCGGTTATCATTTAAGATGCGCTGTCAATCCTAGCCTTTGCAGGAACGAACGCTACAGAAGGCCGTGGCCTGCGTTTGAAAAGAAGAAAGTGGTCGTCGTCGGCGGAGGTATCGCCGGGACACAGGCTGCAAGGACCCTGGTGCAGAGAGGGCACGAGGTCGTTCTGTTTGAACAGTCGGACAAGCTTGGCGGCAAGCTTCACGATATAAACCAGTTCAGCTTTAAGGATGATCTCAGAAGATACACCGAATGGCTCGTAAGGACTACGATGGAGTGCGGAGCGGACATAAGGCTGAACATAAAAGCAAACAAAGAAATCGTAATGGCTGAAAATCCGGACGCAATCATCGTAGCTGTGGGATCTGTTCCGGTCGTACCGCCGATCCCGGGAATGAACAAAGAAAAAGTCGTGCACGTTCTCGATGTAGATTCCGGAAGAAAAAAGGTATCAGGAAAGATCGTTGTCTGCGGAGGCGGCTTGAGCGGAATGGAATCCGCGCTTGCGCTTGGAATAGAAGGCTGCGATGTTACGGTAGTTGACATGATACCGGAAAAACAGTTTGCTTCCGACGCTTATGTAGTCCTGAAGGGAATGCTTCTGAAGCTGCTTGACGATTACAACGTTAAACTCGTGGGAGATCATATCATCCGGGAAATAACCGATGAGGGCGTATTGATCGAAGGCAGAGACTGGAGCTACAAAGAACTGAAAGCAGACTATGTCGTCAATGCTCTCGGAATGAAGCCGGATCCTGGAAAGGATGAATTCTTCGAGCTGATACCCGATGTTTATTACGTAGGTGACTGTGACGTGGTGAAAGGCATTCTGAATGCCAACCTTACGGCTTACGACCGTGCATGTAATATCTGATACAAGGAGACAGAGGGGTGACAGAGAGATAGTTCTTTTGTCGCCCTTCTGTCACTCACAGATTGTTTTTAATCTCATGAAATGATATACTGAACAGACTTGAGCATTTTAAGGAGCAGTACATGAAGAAAGAAAAATTTCCGACAAATACAAGTCTGTTGTTATTTTTCCTCCGCGGGTCTAAAAAGTTTTTTATACTTGCGATCTTTTTTGCTGCCCTTGTTTCCGTGCTCGATCTGATAAACCCGAGGATAATAGGCTTTACGATCGATTCTGTGCTCGGCACTGAGAAAAGCAATCTGCCGGCCTTCGCCTTGAAAATAGTAAACTCACTTGGAGACGCGTCCCTTTCCGGCGCTGCCTGGTTAAAGGAGAATCTTTTTGCGGTCGCGCTGGTCATCATCGGCGTTGCCGTACTTAGCATGCTGTGCAGATTTTTCTTCAGGCTGAACAATGTCACCGGCGCGGAGACACTTGTAAGGCGGATGAGAGATACGCTTTTCGGGCATATCCTGAAGCTGCCCTATAAATGGCACGGAGAGAACCATACCGGTGATATCATCCAGCGATGCACCTCGGACGTGGAGATGATAAAGATGTTCCTTTCGGAGCATCTCACATCTTTGCTTCGAATCATCGTGCTCATTGCACTGGCCATCTTTTTCATGACGTCCATTCATCCGCTGCTGACATTGGTCTCAGCGGCGTTTATCCCCGTAATAGTATCATACAGCGTGGTGTTCCATAAAAAGATCGGCCTGCAGTTCCGCAAGGCGGACGAGCAGGAGGGCGTAGTTTCCTCGATCGCTCAGGAAAACCTGACCGGAGTGCGCGTGGTAAGGGCTTTCGGGCGTGAGCAGTATGAACGCGAACGTTTCGAAACAAAGAATGAAGAGTATACGAATCTATGGACCCGCCTAATGAATCTGTTTGCTGCATTCTTTTCTGTCAGCGACTTTTTCTCGTACGTTCAGCTGATAACTGTAATGGTATACGGCGTTTATTTAAGCGTTCACGGGCAGATAACCGCCGGTGAATATATTGCTTTTATTTCCTATAACAATATGCTTACCTATCCGGTGCGCCGTCTGGGCCGCGTTATCGCAAACATGAGCCGCGCGGGAGTATCTCTCGACCGTCTCCGCTATATCATGAACAGCGAAGAGGAAAAAGACAGGGAAGACGCCGGCGAGCCTGATATGCATCAGGATATCGTTTTCGACAATGTTTCCTATACCTATGAGAGCAGCAATGTTGAGGTGCTCCATAATATCGACCTTACGATAAAGGCCGGCACGACTGTCGGCATTCTGGGCGGAACCGGATCCGGAAAATCCACGCTTATGTATCTGCTTGACCGGATGTACGAGCTGCCGGAAGAAAACGGGCGGATCACCATAGGAGGCGTGGATATCGCTGATATAAAGGCGGATCATTTAAGGAAGAATATCGGAATGGTCCTTCAGGAGCCGTATCTTTTCAGCCGCACTCTGTCCGAAAACATCCGCATTGCGGCGCGTGACAAAGACATGGATGAAGTTCGCCGCGCGGCGCGCATTGCGGCGCTTGACGATACCATCGATCGTTTCGGAAAGGGTTACGATACCTTTGTCGGCGAGCGCGGCGTCACGCTTTCCGGCGGTCAGAAGCAGAGGACTGCCGTGGCTCAGATGCTTATAAGAAGGCCGCCTGTAATGGTATTTGATGATTCTCTTTCGGCAGTAGACGCCGAGACAGATGCGAAAATAAGGGCCGCGCTTAAGGAAAATATACAAGGCTCCACGGTAATTATTATCGGTCAGCGTATCACCACCTTGATGAACGCCGATAATATCGTGGTCATGGATAAGGGCCGCATTGCTGAGCAGGGGACCCATGAGGAGCTGCTGGCCGCAGGCGGGATCTACAGGAAGATATATGATCTGCAGACGCAGCAGAGTGAAGTTTCGGAGGAGTAAAAAGTGGAAGAAGAACGCATGAATGAAGAAGAGCTGAAGGATCTTCATCTTCCCTTTTTCGGGATACCCAAGCTCCTTCCTTATTTAAAACCATACAGGAAGCGGATAATCGGAATGATCCTGCTTGGCATAGCCGCCAGCCTGATAGATTCGATCTTTCCGCTGTTCAACCGTTATGCTATCGACCATTTTGTGGCTGGAAAGACGCTGGATACGATAGTTCAGTTTGTACTGCTGTTTTTTGTGGTACTGGTTACTCAGATATGCATCAACTACAGGTCTTTGTCATGGTGCGGCGGCCTGGAGATGAGTGTGGACAGGGACCTAAGAAATGCCTCATTCAATCATCTGCAGGAACTGTCGTTTTCGTATTTCAACCAGCACAACGTAGGTTATATCCACGCCCGTGTCATGAGCGATACCAGTAAGATCGGCGAACTCGTTGCCTGGAGAATGATGGATATAGTATGGAACCTTTCGTATGTAGTGTTTGCCATCGTAATGATGCTCATACTGAACGCGCGTCTGGCGCTGTGGGTCATCGTCCTGGTGCCGATAGCCGTAGCCATGATCATATATTTCCAGAAGAAGCTGATCGTACTGAACCGCAAGATCAGAGAAATAAATTCAAGGATCACCGGCAATTTCAACGAGGGCATAACCGGTATCCGCTCGATAAAGACCATGGTCATCGAGGATACGATCCAGGAGGATTTCGAAAAGGATACATCAAATATGCGCAGGACATCGGTGCATGCGGCCCGCTATTCAGCAGCGTTCACCTCGCTCGTGGCAATGATGAGTTCCATAGCGCTTGCACTGGTGCTCTGGAGGGGCGGCCTTTTGAATATTGAGGGAGTGCTGATGATCGGTACGCTTTCGGTATTTATGACTTATGCCCTTGATCTTATCGAACCTATCCAGATCCTGGTCGAGAACATCGCTGCGCTGATAGGAATACAGGTAAATATCGAGCGTTTTACCCGGCTTATGGATACACAGACAGAGGTTGCGGACAGGCCGGAGGTAATCGAAAAGTACGGCGATACCTTCCATCCGAAACGCGAGAACTGGGAAGAGCTTATAGGTGACGTGGAGTTCTGTGATGTTACGTTTATGTATCCGGACGGAACGGAGAATGTCCTTGAGCATTTCAACCTTAAGGTGGATGCAGGGACGAACGTGGCGATAGTCGGTGAGACCGGCGCGGGCAAATCCACACTTGTCAACCTTGTCTGCCGTTTCTTTGAGCCTACGGAC
>CADBMM010000172.1 GCA_902795795.1 uncultured Lachnospiraceae bacterium
ATTATGTATATTGGAGGCATGAATTACGGTTACAGTTACGGGTATATGTCGGTTTTGCCGGTTTTGGTGATCATAGGCATAATTGCCGGTCTGGTCATCGGTATACTGGCATGTGTAATGGTCCTTCCTGTAAAGAAGAGAGATGGATTAAGTCCGTTTTTCAAAAAAGTTCATGATTTTATACAGTTCAAATATCTTTGGATCGAGAGCATAATCAAGGTCCTTTATATCATTACGACATGCATTATAACCCTTGTAGGAGTCCTGCTCCTTTTCGGACCAATGTTCATCGTCGGCCTTCTGCTCATTATTATCGGCGTTGTCATCAACAGGCTTATTTATGAAGGAATACTCATTTCCATACTCCTTCTGAGAAACACTCAGCAGATAAACAATAAGATATCCGGAAACGGATCCGGTACCCAGGGACCTGATGCAGGCGTAAACTACGGAACAGCCGGTAACTTCAGCCAGGCAGATCCGGGATATAATACTTATAATGCGGCACCGCAGCCTGAACCGGAACCGGAGCCGAAATGGAGATATTGTTCACAGTGCGGTACCCGTTATGATGCGAACAAGGGCGGATGCCCGAACGGCTGCGAATGAAAATAACCGGGGCATACGAAGCGGTAACAAATTAAGTATATTTAAGCGGGGATGCTGCAGTTCTGATACATGTGGTATCCCTGTTTTTTAGATCATTTAGGAACATAGTCCCAGACATTTCGTCCGGACCGATCTGTTAAAAGTGAGTTATCAGCTTCCTGTATCATGTTTTGTATGTATGGAGAAAAGAATTATGAGTAATGACTGGAAAAAAGAAGAACTTAAGCATATCGAGATTCTATGGGATGTAAGACCGCCGATCACGTTGTCCCATACGAAGAAAGACTGGAACAGGAGAGCCGTATCCTGGGAACAGGGGCTTCGGGAAAACGAGGCCAGGAGAATGCGCTCGGAGAAAAGGGTAAAGGCGACTGTAGATTATCTGGTATCGATGGGAGCGCTTAACTCAGAAACGGATGTAATAGATATCGGCTGCGGTCCGGGAAGATTCGTAGCTGAGTTTGCCGGGATCGCGAAGCATGCGACAGGATATGACCTGTCGGATTCGATGGTCCAGTACGGCAGTGAATATTGCCGTGAAAGAGGCATTACAAACGTGACCTTCAGGTCCGGCGATTTCAAAGAGCTGGATGTGGAAGCAGAAGGGCTTGCCGGGAAATACGATCTTGTTTTTTCTTCGATAACGCCGGCCATGGGTTATCGGGAGGGATATAAAAAAGGCATGCAGATGACGAACGGATGGTTCTTTAACGCATGTTATGTATCGTCCGTGGATACCCTTCAGGAAATGCTCGATGAAAAGCTTGGAGTCAGGACCATGAGAAAAGATTTCGGTTCCGGGTTTTACTGCATGATGAACGAGTTGTTTCTTACAGGAATGCATCCCGAGCTTAAGTATTATAACGAGGAATCGCTTGAGACCTATGATATTGACAGCGCAGTGAAAGAGTACTCGCATTTTATGCTGAAGGACGAAGGAACGCCCGAACAGATCGAAGTGCTTAAGCGGGCGATATCAGAGATAGGAGATGCTCAAGGCGAGATCACGTCACATAAACAGTGGGTATATGCCTGGATGATCGTTGATAAAAAAAATAGAAATGTTCTTTGAATGGACACAAACTGGTTTTATAATTATAGAAAAGTGCCAGCTTGAGAGGATATTGATATGGATCAGAAAAAAATACTTGTAGTTGACGATGAAGCCAGGATGAGGAAGATCGTAAAGGACTTCCTTGTAATGAACGGTTATAAGGTCATTGAGGCTGAGGACGGCGAACAGGCGGTAGATCTTTTTTATGCCGATAAGGATATCGCGCTTATCATACTCGACGTAATGATGCCGAAACTTGACGGCTGGGAGGTCACAAAGGAGATAAGGAATGTTTCTGATGTTCCTATTATAATGCTGACTGCAAAGGACACCGAAAAGGACGAGCTGCAGGGCTTTGAGCTGGGTGTCGATGAATATGTATCCAAGCCATTTAGCCCGAAGGTGCTGGTCGCCAGGGTCGAAGCCGTGCTTAGAAGATCTTCGTCGGGGGATGATGACGTTGACGAATACAACGGAATCGAGATCGACAAGCTTGCCCATACGGTAAAGATAGACGGAGAGCCGATAGATCTCAGCTTTAAGGAATTCGAGCTCCTCGCTTATTTCATGGCAAACAAAAAAATGGCCCTGTCCAGGGAGAATATCCTCAATCACGTCTGGAACTATGATTATTACGGAGATGCCAGGACCATAGATACCCATGTTAAAAAGCTCAGGGCAAAAATGGGTGAAAAAGGCGATATGATAAAGACCATTTGGGGCGTCGGATACAAATTCGAGGAGTAAAGATGAAGCATTCGCTCAGAAAACGGCTTGTCATCATTTTCATTGCCATAGTCGCCACAACCCTGGTCATAATCGGGCTTTTAAATTATTTTTTCATGGATGATTTCTATCTTATGCAGAAAAAGTCTGCCATGATAGAAGTTTATAATAATGCCGGCGACATCATAGACGATGACGATGATGACGATCTTGACAAAGACTGTCGTTCAAATAATATCACATATGTAATTGCTGATGCCGACATGGAGATCGTCAAGTCCAACGGTGTGGAGAGCAATATCATGGTGCCCCTGATGTTCGGCACGATGATGAATATGGATAAGGGCAAGGACAGGGATATAATCGTTTCGAATGATGATTATGAGGTCTCAAAGTTCAACGACAGAATGCGCGGAACAGAGTTCCTACAGCTGTTCGGAAAACTTGAGGATGAAAACTATATCCTCATGCAGTGCCCGCTCCAGAGCATAACGATATCAGCCGGTATTTCCAATATGTTCTTCTGGATAATCGGGCTTATAGCCGTTGCGGCAAGCGCAGTGCTGATCCTTCTGGTGTCAAAAAAACTGACTTTCCGGATAGAAGAACTGACCGATATATCCGAACGCATGGCGGGGCTGGATTTCAGCGCCAAGTATCTAAGCGGCGGTGAAGACGAGATAGGAAAACTCGGAAAGAACTTTAATAAGATGTCCGACAGCCTTGAAAGATCCATGTCACAGCTCAAAAGCGCCAATGCAAAACTTAAAAGAGATGTGGCGATCAAGACACAGATCGATGAACGAAGGAGAGAATTTCTCTCAAATGTCTCACATGAACTTAAAACGCCGATCGCGCTTATACAGGGTTACGCGGAAGGCATAAAAGAGATGGATCTGGATAAGGAAAGCCAGGACATGTACCTGGACGTTATCGTGGATGAATCCCATAAGATGAACAGGCTCGTCATGCAGCTTATGAATCTTGAGCAGATCGAAAACGGCAGCGATGCCCTGGAGCTTATGGAGTTTGACCTTACCGAGGTCATCAAGGGAGTGCTCGACAATTCGCGGATCATGATAGAGCAGGCTGGCGCCAATATCGTTTTCGATGACAGTAAGTCTTTCCCGGTATATGCGGATGAATTCAAGACTGAGCAGGTCGTTACGAATTATCTTACTAATGCGCTACATCACCTCGATGGAGAAAAGATAGTTAAGATCACGTGCGTCAGGGAAAACGGAAATATCAAGACGACTGTATTCAATACCGGTACGCCTATACCGGAGGAATCACTTGACAAGCTGTGGAATAAATTCTATAAAGTTGATAAGGCAAGAACGCGAAGCTATGGCGGAAGCGGAATAGGACTGTCAATAGTCAAGGCGATAATGGAAGCGCACGGACAGACCTGTGAAGCAAAGAATTATGAAAACGGCGTGGCATTCTCGTTTACGCTGGAAGCCAGGTAATTTTGTGAAAGGTTATACATGGATCGGGAGACTGTTGACAGATGCCGGATGCTAATATAACGAAAAGCGCACTGGCCAGAGCCCTGAAAAGGCTGATGGCCGAAAAGGATTTTCAGAAGATCAGCGTAACAGATATATGTGAAAAGTGCGGCATGAACCGCAAAAGCTTTTACTACCATTTCAAGGATAAATATGATCTGATGAACTGGATATTCTACACCGAGTTCATTACCATGGTCACTACCAAAGAGATGGAGTCGGGATGGGATCTTCTGAGAAATGTTATGGAGATGTTCTATGGTGACAGACCCTTTTATCTGAGCGCCATTCAGACAGAAGGCCAGAATTCCTTCACAGAGTATTTCCATGAATCGATGATACCTATCATCTCATTCCTGTTTGATGATATCGTGAGCGAAAACGGAAGCGGTAAAATGCTCGTACACATATTCGCTGACGCCTGCCTGCTGGCAGCTTTGCGGTGGCTGCAGGACGGCTGTCCGGAAACGCCGGAAGTATTTGTAGAAAACCTGAAAAAGCTTATAAAAAAGATCGCCTCTACCATATAAACGTAAGAGGCGGTCTTTTTTACTGCATGGCCAGTGTTTCCTGAAAGATCTTTTCGAGATCGGGCGTTCCTTCAAACGGGCTGAAGTTTCCGTTGCTTGTGAGGATGCTCCGGTCTTCTTTTATTTCAAAGAAGCACTTGTTTTCTGATAATAGTTTTTTTATCTGCATGGAATCACCGTACAGATCGAATATAAACAGTGGATAGGCGGGGGACAATCTTTCTTCCTTTACCTTTTTCATTGCCTGTTCGATGAGTTCAACGGATGATCCGCGTCTGGCGACGGTGAGTACGAACGAGCACTCGGCAGAAATGCATTTCCTGCAGAATTCCGGGAAATGGTCAGTGAAGAATGAATAATTATCATATATTCCATAGCCGCCATACCAGGCTTTCCGGCGTCTGAGCTGGATGGCGTTTGCATCGACATAATCGCCATAGACATCAAGAAAAGCCATAACATTCGTATTTTCGCTGAGGATGTCCGACAGTTCCTCGTCGAGCTCCTCATCCGGGAGACATACGAGAAAGCAGCAGTTTTTATATTTCCTGAAAATGGGCAAAAGCTCTTTCAGATAATAAATATTATGCAGCAGAGGAATGTTGTAAGAATATATTCCAAGCGGCGTTCCCTGCTCTACGATATCGGACAGTTCGGCAGCAGAGAACGATGCAGGCTTGGCGGGGTCAAGGACGATAGAGATCGCCCAGGGAGTCTGATAGTCCAGAGACTGTTCGCGCTTTCTTATTTCTTTGCCGCCTACGGTGAATGAATTATAACCCATGTTTATGCCGAAATGCTTCAGGGCAGCCCTGTTAGTATAATGCATTACATGCTCTATGGCATAGTAGTAAGGACTGTCTTCATTTCTGAGAAGATCCTGAAAAATGTTGTAGATCTCGCCTACAAAACGGCCGTTTGAAAACTGGCGGCCCAGATCTATGAGTTTTCTTATACTGCGCTGGGGATCTTCGTCTATTTCGCGAAGCCCGCGCTCTACAGTTGCGTCTATAATGGCCCGAGTAAGGGAGCTGGGTGACTTCATTGTGTTCCTCCGGGAATAATAGCTGCATGAAAGCGAATGTGGAAAACGTTTCTCAATTTCATGTGCGTTATTATAATATATGGAAAGGTCGGGGCGTGTATACGGTCATTTGAAGTGTTTTGTCCAAAAAAATCACTTTACATCCATGAAAGGCTGTGTTAAAATCAACGTCTGCGGGAATAAAAGAAACAGCCCGTATCCTTGTTTTCCGCACAGAGCGGAAAGCCGGAAGTCCATAAGGAGGAAAAATAATGAATAAGTATGAACTGGCACTTGTTGTAAGTGCGAAAATCGAAGATGATG
>CADBMM010000173.1 GCA_902795795.1 uncultured Lachnospiraceae bacterium
CTCTAGGGCCTTTGGTCGTTCGATGTAAGCATATCTCTCGACCACGGCCCAAGATCGACTAGCCATTCGTCTTCGGGCTCGCTTCCGCAGGTTCGCTTACAGAAATATATCTGCCGGCCTCAATTAACTGCTTGAAAATTGCAGTTATTACCTTTGGTGCACTGACGTTCCGGGTTCGACCGAATGCGTCAGCCATACGTTACCGCCGATAACACAATTGTCACCAATATATGTATCTCCGCCCAGGATCGTGGCACCCGCATAGATAACAACATTGTTACCAATGTTCGGGTGTCTTTTTATGCCCTTGACCAGCGACCCGTCCTCGTTCACAGCAAAACTCTTCGCTCCCAGCGTCACATGCTGATACAGCTTCACATGATCTCCTATGACCGTAGTCTCACCGATAACCACGCCCGTGCCATGGTCTATGAAGAAAGACTTCCCTATAGCTGCTCCCGGATGTATATCTATACCGGTCAGCTTGTGAGCCTGCTCTGTAATTATTCTCGGTATGGTCGGTACATCCAGAATGTAAAGCTCATGCGCTATACGGTAGCTGCTGATAGCCGTAAACGCCGGATAGCAAAGAATAATGTCATCTGTAGACTGCGCCGCAGGATCTCCCTCATACCCGGCCATGATATCAGTCTGAAGCAATTCATATATATGAGGTATCCTGTCAAGCATATCCATTGCTGTTTTCTCGACACTGTCCGGATCTTTATCCACGAACTCCAGCGCCTGTTTAAGTAAAGTATATCCCGCGTAAAGCTCATGTCTTCTCTTGCTTTCTTCGTGCTCGTGAAGTACCGGATCACCGTACTGAAAAGGAAACATTGCAGCCAGTAAGCAGTCTGTCATATCCTTAAGGATCTTGTCTATGCCATGGAAAGTGTTTTCGGAAAGGACACTTTTTACCTCCTTAAAACTATTAATTATACTGCTCTCTTTTTCAAAATATTTTTTATTCATGATCAGGAACTCCCGGACTCAACAGATTTATGCCTTATTTTAACAAGAGTGCTCTTATACTTCAAGCGGTTTGATAACGCAGTGCCATATTCCAACTCACGACCGGAACACTAAGCGGTAAGCTGTTTGATCATTTCCGCAAACTATTTTCAATGAAAAAATCTTAAATTTGCAGACATTTTACTTATTATATGTTATATTTCGATTAACGGACCATCGTAATGACAAAATGCCGGAATATTTATCACTGTATGAATAAGGGAGGTTTGAACCATGAAACACGCAAAAAAGATCTGCAGCTGGCTGTTGATAATCATGTGTCTTCTTGTATTGCTGCCGTCCGGCAACGTCTACGCAAAGGGCGTAACAGGCAATTCAAACAGCGCAGAATCAGTAATGGAAAAGATTCTTGAAACACTTGGAGAACCTTTATATACCTCAACATATAAATATCTCAGTGAGGGAAATGTGATCTCCAACCCTGCAGTTTCAGATTACGGCAAGGCCCTGCAGACTCTTCTCGTAGGTCTGGGCCAGTCTCTGACTATCGACGGAAACGCCGGTGATATGACATTTGGCGCCGTGCACTCAGTCCAGAAAGTTCTCGGCAAGCAGACGTCCGATACTGTCGACGCGTCACTGTTTGAAGATCTGCTGAAATGCCTGTATATTATCCGGCAGGAAAAAGCTGCCGAACAACAGAAGCTGAGCAGTTCCGCGGCTAAAGAATCAAATATTCTTCTTAAGACCATGGCTCCTGAAAAATACGACTACCTGGCAGGCCTGGCATTCTGGATCAGAGGAGAATTCTATGATGCATCGGAACATTTTAAATACTGCGGCCGTGACGATGCTGACGCCCTGGTAGAGGCATGCAAACAGCCCTGGCCCGCGACCGGACTCCTGTATCAGAACCCGAACTATGTCTCAAATGATGTGCATCTGATCATCGAGGTCCAGTCCAGGGATCCGGCATATGCGGGAATGTACAGGATAGTCGCACAAAATGGCGATACGGCTGCAAATCTCTTTATCGGCGGAGCTGCTTCTGCGGATGTATGGCTTCCCGGAGGAATATATGAGATCAAAGAGGGAACGGGAAAATTCTGGTACGGCAACAGGGACCTGTTCGGCAAATCCGGAAGCTATGAAACGATGTTGTTCTATGAGTTCGAGGGTCAGGACACTCTGACATATTTTGAACCCGGATATGAATGGATCATCAGCGTTAACATCACCCAGTCCGATGCTACAGGCTCAAGCGTAGGTTCCGAATGGACTGATTACGATTCATTCTAAACAGCTTCTCAATTATAGACAAAAAGCCCGGATCTTGGCATCCGGGCTTTTTTTAACACAAATAATAGTAGGCGCCGGCATTTAACGGCACAATATATCGCCATTTCCGTTTGGACACTTTTGCTTAAGCGTCCCAAAATAACACGTTCTTATTAGTTTGTCCTCTCGACTTTATATTAAAGAAACTTCATAATTAATTGCAGTTAGCAGAAATTATGTATTTATAATATTAAGGAGATAAAAAATGTCAATCGGAAGCAAACTTAAAATGAGCGCGCTTGCATTAGCTGTTCAGAAGGGCCTTGATTTTCTTGAAAAGGATCCTGAAAACAACGCTATTAAAGTCGTAGAAATGATTGAAAAGACCGTTCCGGAAGGATGGTATACAGGTCAGATCCAGGCCATCAAAGGCGGCATACAGGAAAAAGGCAACTGGTACCAGCTCGTTCAGCGTATCTATAAGCTCGATCCGGGCGTACGCAAGACCTTCTTTACAAACTTCATCGTTAACGCCAGCCTTAAGGGCAGTGTAAAACAGCAGGAAACTGCAGAAAAATACAACTGCAACGTTCCGTGGGCAGTACTTCTCGATCCCACATCCGCGTGCAACCTCCGCTGCACAGGCTGCTGGGCTGCAGAATATGGTCATCAGCTGAACCTGACTCTGGAAGATATCGATTCTATCATCAAACAGGCCAACGAACTTGGCACCTACATGTTCATATATACCGGCGGTGAACCGCTTGTACGCAAAAAAGACCTTATTAAAATCTGCGAAATGCATCCGGACTGCGAATTCCTTTCCTTCACGAACGGTACCCTTATCGATGAGGAATTCTGCCAGGAAATGCTCCGCGTCAAGAACTTCGTTCCGGCTATCAGCGTAGAGGGCTTTGAAGAAGCCAACGACAGCCGCCGCGGCGAGGGTGTATACAAGAAGGTCATGCATGCCATGGATCTCTTAAGAGAGCATAAGCTTCCGTTCGGAAACTCGATCTGCTATACAAGCCGTAACTACCAGGATGTTTCCAGCGATGAATTCATTGACAAGATCGTTGAAATGGGATCTCTCTTCGTATGGTACTTCCATTACATGCCGGTAGGACAGAGCGCTACTCCCGAACTTATGCTCAACCCCGCTCAGCGTACCGAAATGTATAAGAAGATCCGTTACTTCAGAAGCACGAAACCGATCTTCGGTCTGGATTTCCAGAACGACGGCCAGTATGTAGGCGGATGCATTGCCGGCGGACGTAAATACATGCATATCAACGCTAAGGGAGCATGCGAGCCCTGCGTATTCATTCATTATTCAAACGCCAACATTCATGATATGAGCCTGCTCGATGTTCTCAGGAGCCCGATCTTCCAGGCATATCATGACAACCAGCCGTTCAACAACAACCATCTTCGTCCCTGCCCGATGCTCGAGAATCCCGAGAGACTTCGTCAGCTCGTCAAGGAAACAGGTGCAGTAAACACAGACTATCAGGATCCCGAGTCCGTAGATCATCTCTGCGACAAGACAGTAGCTTATGCAGAAGCATGGAAGCCAGTCGCTGATGAACTCTGGGCCGCTGACCAGAAAATGCGCGCTGAAAAGAAAGCTGCGCAGCAGACCGCATAATGACTTGTTAACAGAGCTGCCGCATTATTTAAATGCGGCAGCTCATTTTTTTTACAAAGGAGTAATTGCTTTGCTTAGTTTTGCATCTGATTATGAAGAAGGGGCACATCCCGCCATATTGAACCGTCTCTGCGACACGAATCTTGAAAAATCCCCTGGTTACGGTACAGATTCATACTGCTCTTCCGCCGCGGAAAAGATCCGCGCCGCCTGCGGCGCACCTGACGCTGCCATCTATTTTCTCGGAGGAGGCACACAGACAAATACCATTGTGCTTTCAGCCATGCTGCAGCCCTGGCAAGGCATCTGTTCGGCATCAAGCGGACATATCAATGTCCACGAAGCTGGTTCGATAGAGGCCTGCGGTCACAAGATACTTGCTCTCCCGTCCCATATGGGAAAAATACACGCCGACGAGCTTGAAAGCATGTGCGGCGGACTCTTCGGAGATGAGAACCACGATCACATGATCATGCCGGGAGCTGTATACATCTCGCAGCCCACGGAATGCGGAACGATCTATTCTCTTGCTGAGCTTACTGAAATAAAAGAAGTCTGCGAAAAATACGGTCTTTACCTTTATGCCGACGGCGCCAGACTTGCCTATGCCCTTGCGTGCCCGAAAAACGATGTATCCCTTAAGGATATGGCACGTCTTTGCGACGCCTTCTATATCGGTGGGACCAAATGCGGCGCACTCTTTGGCGAAGCAGTCGTCGTACCGGACCCGTCCCTGCTTCCGCACTTTTTCACGATAATAAAACAAAAAGGCGCCCTCTTCGCGAAAGGACGCATTTTAGGTCTTCAGTATGATACACTTTTCACCGATGATCTTTATCTTCACATCGGGGATCCTGCTATCGCTGCAGCAGACAAGATCAGAAATGCACTGGCATCCAAAGGCTATTCCTTTGCATTTGACTCACCGACAAACCAGATCTTCCCAATTCTTAAAAATGAAAAGCTCGAAGAGCTTGCCGATAAGGTCGTCTTAAGCTATTGGGAGAAATACGATGATACACATACTGTCATGCGTATCGCCACAAGCTGGGCGGTAAATGACAGCGATGTCAATGAATTGATCGCTCTTTTCTGATCAAATATGTGATGTTTTCAAATTCAGGCGGCTGGCAGTAATTTGAAAAAACATAATAATTACTCATACTTAAATCCACTCGGAGTTCCTATGGGCTCGTCAAAAAGCTCAGGATGCATGCAGATATATTTCACCAGCTTCAGACTTCTTATGAAATAGAAGCCATCTGCTATTCGTTCATCGATCGTCGCTCCGATATCGACCACATCACGGATCTGTTTTGTTCCGTCCTCCATAATGATCTCTTCTTTATGGATGGTCCCTATCGTCACCATGATACTGTTCGTACCGTAATTGTTCAGATGGTGATAAACGGCCGGACATTTTATGCTTCCGAGATTGCTCAGGAAAACAGTCGTATAGTTCGGATCACCCTCTTTAAAAAAGCCCGGTGCCAGTCCCCAGAAATCCAGGATCCTTGCCGCTTTTACTATAGCCATGGTCAGCGGGACCGGCAGGGCGGCAATGGTATCGATCACTTTATCGATCCCACCCGAAGCACTTTTCTCGCTTCGCATCTTTGTGACGTCACCGTAGATCTTTTTGGATATATCGTCCAGAGTAGTCTCCGGTTCAGTGATCAGAGTCATCAGGCATTCATCAGCGCCATCGGCAAAATGTCTTTTCGCAACGAATCCGAAAGATATATCCTTTCTTTCATACAGAGTACGCGTCTGGATATATCTGTTAAGATATGGCCTTTCGTGGATCATTTTCGCTATTGCGAATATTATGCAATGGAAAAGCGTGGTCTTGTAATTCTCACCACGGCTGTTTTTCTTATCTATATAAGACAGCAGTTCTGTTATATCAAAAACATCATGCAGGAATACCTCGCTGTCCGTACGGTTCGGCATAAGATGCGGCATTATCGCGGTAAGCCCTGCGTCTCTTACCTTATACGCACCGTTCCTGTTCAGCTTCTCTTCCTTACGGCTTCTCGCCATAGAGATCAGTCTCCTTCCTGTATTCAGTGCGCTGCTGCAGCAACGCCATTCGCCTCATCTTCGAGGACCCGGAACGCGACTTTTCCGACCAGAGTTTTCGGAAGAGCCGATTTGAAATGAATTTCACGAGGCAGCGCATATGCCGCAACATGAAGCTTTAAGTACTCCATGATCTCCTGCCTGAGCTGTTCCTGATCGGCATTTTCATCCTCGGGGATAATGTATGCGGTAACTATCTGTCCGCGCCTGTCATCCTTTTTTCCGACTATACAGCAGGAGCTGACTCCAGGACATTTTGAAAGAATGTCTTCCATCACTGAGGGATAAACATTATATCCGTTCGTAACGATCATTCGTTTCAGTCTCTGTCTGAAATAGACATATCCATCCTTGTCTATGACTCCCAGGTCTCCGGTATACAGCCAGATGTTTCCGTCATCCAGCCGCCTTAGCGTCTTAGCATTCTCTTCCTCGTTATTTAAATAGCCCAGCATTACCGACGGACCTGAAAGAATGATCTCACCTTCGGTATCCGGCGGAAGAAGCTCATTTGTTCCGGGATTTACGATCGCGTAGCTCGTATCTGCAAACGGCAGGCCGATACTGCCCTCTCTGTATTCATGAGCCGGAGTAAGGCAGCTGGCCGTAACACATTCGGTAAGGCCATACCCTTCCTGCACCTGTATCGTTGCTCCATGTTCCTTAAGGAATATATCAAGCCGCCTCTTAAGATCTGGCAGCAGCGAATCCCCTCCGCAGAACATTCCCTTAAGGAAGCTTAAATCCTTGCCTTCAAGCTGCGGCATATGCAGCAGAGCATCAAAAATAGTCGGCACTCCCGCAATAAAATTCGGCTTGCATTTCAAAAGAGCGTCCGCATAGGACTTTGTATTAAAAGTCGGCATAAGGATACAGCACGCCCCGAAAACAAGTACGGTATGTATATTCACGCCCAGCCCGAAACCGTGGAACATCGGCATGCAGCTTAACATGGTCAGCCCGGGTCCGAACGTGTACGGAACCATTTCATAGCATTGATAAGCCAGTGCATTCATGTTCATATCCGAAATGCAGATACCCTTCGGAGTTCCGCTCGTACCACCGCTGTACAATATAACGGATGTACGTTTTTCATCGAAAACCGCTTCTTCAGGCAGCGGAGAACTGTCACCCTCGGCCAGAAAGTCCTTCCAGAGTTTCGCGCTTCTGTCATTCGAAAATTTTCTGTATTTACGCCCTGCCTTTATTTCATAGAGCGTTTTATATAAGAACGGAAGCTTATCCTGAAGTCTGACTACGATGACTTCCACGTGATGATCTGCTTCCTTTGCCGCAGCAATGACCTTTTCGTAGAACATGTCTACCGTAATGATCATCGGACTTTTTGCTATATTAAGATAAAAAACTATCTCTGACTGTGCAGAAAGCGGATGGATCATATTTGCGACCAGCCCGTTCCTGTCCAGAGCGTAAAATGCCTCCAGCGCCTGGGGAATATTCGGCAGGCAGATCGTAACCGCATCGCCTTTTTTCAGACCGGCCTTTGCAAAAGCCCTGCTGGCGCGGCAGATATCGTTATTCAGTTGTTTATATGTCGCAGCTTTATTATAGAATGTATATGCATTGCTGTCCGGATGCTCCTGCGATGTCTCCGCAACAAGACGGTACATGGTCTTTTGCGGATAATCCAGATGCTCCGATGTATTTGAAATAAAACCGTCCATTTTCAGACTTTGATCCCCCCGTCTGATTACTGGTCCTTCCCGTCTTCCTCACCGGGATCATCTTCGCCCTCTTCCGGTTCGAATTTAACTCCCGGAATATGTTTTACGGCAAGCTGGATCGCGTAAATTATTACAGGCACGGCGACCGTGCAGAATATGGCTGCCATGAGCCAGTTTTTCGCATTCGGGTTATCCATGACCGCAAATATGATCGTAAGAACATACATCAGCAATATAAGCACAATGCCGATCCACGCAAGTATCCTTCTGCCTTTTTTCATTTTGGAAAAACCTTCCTTTATTATCTCAGGAAGCCCTGGATGACCATATCCTCGGCTTCTTTTTCAGTCAGTCCCATTGTCATTAACTTGATAAGTTGCTCGCCGGCGATCTTTCCGATAGCTGCTTCGTGAATAAGAGATGCATCCACATTAGTAGCCTTCAGCTGCGGAGTCGCAAGTATTACACCCTTGTCCATTATTATAGAATCACATTCGGCGTGTCCGCTGCAGGCAGCATTTCCTTCTATTCCGATGACTACTTCCTGCAGGCTGTGTTCCTTCGCCACGCCCCTGCTAATTATATCGCAGTTAGAGCCGTCGCCGTTCATTTCCACATGCATCTCGGCCTTGGCATGCTGTTCGCCTTCGGTAAGGATCTTGTCGTGGATCGCAAGAGAAGCGTTTTCTCCGAGCACGGCATTTGTAACACGGAGCGTATCGTCTATACCGCCAATCTGCGAGGTTTGCATATCCATTGATGCTCCCTCCGCTAGCTCAACTACCGTAGTGGGATTCATAAGCCTTTTTCCGCGGCCTGTGCCCTCTCCGTAATGCCTTTCGATATATCTGACCCTGCTGTTTTTTCCGACATAAAAGCTGTGTATGCCGTCATGCTGGGAATCCTCACCGCCGCAGTTTGAAATACCGCAGCCCGCTATGATCGTCACATCACAGTCTTCTCCGATGAAGAAATCATTGTAAACATTTTCCTTAAGCCCGCTTTCACTGATAATAACGGGAATATGCACGCTCTTTTTCTTTGTGCCGGGCTTGATGATTATATCTATACCGGGTTTATCGGTCTTCGTAACTATATCTATCTCATCCGTAGTATTACGAGCGGCGCTCTGCCCGTTGCTTCTGATATTATAGGCTCCTACCGGAAGCGCATCGAGCTCCGCGACTTCCTTCAAAAGAGATTTCTGTATCGCATTCAATTCCATGATCTTAGTTTGCCTCCCTCTGCGCAAGGCCTGCTTTTTCCTGAAGCTTGGCGCATGTTGACGGGGACTCGTCAAGCGAAAGATGCCTCATGACATTTTTCCCTTCGCCATACTCGATGATCTCTCCGTCTTTCAGATATATGATCTTATCCGCAATATCAAGTATGCGTTCCTGATGACTGATTATCATGATCGTACCGTCAGTCTCCTGATGAAGCTTTTCAAATACCTTGATCAGGCTCTGGAAACTCCAGAGATCTATTCCTGCTTCAGGCTCGTCGAAAAGTGTCATCTTAGTGCCTCTGGCTGCCGCCATGGCTATCTCTATACGCTTCATTTCTCCGCCGGAAAGCGTGTCGTTAAGCTCACGGTCGATATATTCCTTCGCGCAAAGACCGACCTCGCTGAGTACATCACACGCATGCGTGAATCTTTCCTTGCCAGACATTTTCTTGCCTCCGGCAAGCTCCAGCAGATCCCTGACTCTGAGTCCTTTAAATCTTACCGGCTGCTGGAACGCGAAACTGATACCCAGATTCGCTCTTTCCGTGATCGAAAGCTCCGTAATATCAGTGCCATCCAGCCATATCCTTCCGGAAGTCGGCGCCTGTATCCCCATTATGATCTTTAAAAGAGTGGATTTTCCGCTTCCATTCGGGCCGGTTATGGCCACAAAACGATCGTCGACTTCGAGATCGATGTTCTTGAGGATCTCTTTGTCGTCGATCTCAAAACAAATATTTTCAAGTTTCAGCATTTCGCCTTTATATCTCTCTTTCCCGTCAGGCAGCCACTTGGACATGCCTTTAACGAATACTATAGTCTTACTGTTTCAGGCAATTATACATACTTACCCAAACATAAAAGATATCACATTCGGCCATGACCGCGCAAGCTTTTTCGCCAGACAGCCTTTTCCAGGCATTTATTTGTTATTATCTGCTTTTTTTGAAATAATCATGCAATTTATCAAAATAATATTTACTTTTTATGATATTTTTTGTAAAATAATAACAGTAAGTAGAATTGTACCTGCTCATTTATGATAACACACCGTAATGCGGCAGATGCGTGGTGTGCTGTCATATCGCACCATGACCGCAGCGGCGGTTAAATATTTCAGAAAGGAAGTGTTTTTATGATCATTACTATTGGCGGAGGACTTGGATGCGGAGCAAAAGACATAGCGATCAAACTGGCTGAGGAGCTCGGATATACATTTGTTAATGATGATCTGGCGAAAAAAGCAATGGAAAATTCAGGATACGATATTTCCGCAAGCACAGCCGAGTATTTCGATGACGTTACCGGAAGCGGAAGCATTTCCGATATGAAAGGTTTAAGCGCTCTGACCGGCAATTTCGGCCCCATCGCGAGCACCCTTTCTTATGAAACCATTCCGCTGGATCAGAAACTTGCCATGGCTCAGAAAAAGGTCGCAAACGATTTTGCCGACCAGGGCAACTGCGTTCTCCTTGGACGCTGCGCCGATTACTATCTGCGCGACAGAAAAGATGTGCTTAAGGTATTTGTAATCAACGATGAAGAAAACTGCGTAGCACGCATTAAACAGGATTTCTCTATCGATGAGACCGCGGCAAGAAAGATGGTCAAGAAAGCTGACAAGAGACGCCGCGACTACTATGCATTCTTCACCGGCGAAAAATGGGGCGATCCCGAGAACCACGACATAGTCATTTCGGTTGCGGGTCTCGGAATAGACGGATGCGTAAAGATCCTCAAAGCAGCTGCAGCTGAATAACGTCAAAGCATCTGCATGATATTCATGACAGGAACATCCGCTTCAGCTAACACGGCGGACCACAAATAAAAAAAGCACCTTTACGGGTGCTTTTTTCACTGATAAATGCATTATTTATAAATAATTATGGCTACTCCGGGCTCAACGTTTTCGTAGAGGACCCTTGCCGCGTCATACGGCAGGTTTATACAGCCGTGTGATCCGGCGGACAGGTAGATATTTCCTCCGAATTCGGACCTCCAGGGGGCATCGTGCAGTCCCTGGCCTTCATAAAACGGCATCCAGTAAGTAACATCGTTTGCGTAGCTGTCTCCTATCTCATTGCTGGTCAGCGTTGCCGGGCTCTGTTTGTAAGCAAGCGGGAATGCTCCCGTGACGGTATCTCTGACCCCATCAGGTATTCCGGAGACCAGATCGCTCTGCACTATAAGGATGCCGTCCCTGTAATACCACATATGCTGCGCAGAGAGATTCACCTCAATATAAGTACCACAAAGATCATCAATGCCGTTCCGCTTATAGTAATAAGGATTGCCCCAGCTGTTTGTCGCATAATACACAGGCTCCCTCTCTACGGCGGAAAGGCTGTGAAGATCAGTGATCAGCTGATAGTATTCCCCGTCTTCATTGACCGTATAACCGTATTCATTCCAGCCGGCAGCAATGGTGATAACGCCTCCTCCGGTCGTTACGAAGACCCGGTCGTGGTATCGGGTATTATAAGTCTCTCCAAGCCTGGCGACATATTCCAGCGCCGCCTGTTCATTTATGCTTACAAAATACTGATCGTCCACGCTCAGCCAGTCCCCGAAAGTATCGTAATCAAGAACCTGCTTTTCGTTTCCGAATACGTAGGTCACAGACGAAGCCTTATACGCATCAAGAGCTTTCTGCCTGCGGACCTCATCATTTTTCTTATCTACCTCCGCCTGCATTTTCACAGGATCGCCCTTCGGTTCGGCAGATAAATACGCATCATCCGGTATCGTAAGGGATATCTCTTCGCCTATTGCGTCATAAAGCTGCGAAGCATCGCGAATTACCGCTTCCACTTCTGTTTCCACATATTCCCTCAATACCGTATTATCGATGATATTACCCTTTGTACCACCCTCAAGCGAGTATTCCTGCGTTTCATCGTCCTGAACGATCTCCCAGTCGACAGTATCCACACGCTCTTCAGCGAGATTATTACCGTTTATAAATGCATTGAATGTATCGACATCCAGAAGATAATTCGGTGAAATATTAAGCGTTGTTCCTTTTATCAACGATTCGATCAGTCTGAATACATCCCCTTTTTGATCCTCAAGGGCATATTCCAGATAGGTAGTCAGCGACTTTTCATCAAACGTATATCCAAGATCTTCCAGTGTCCCGGAAAGCGCCGTCGCGTCGTTTTCAATAAGCGTAAATGTAACATCAGCCGTATTATATTTCTCAGTAAGTTCCGCCGCCACCTCTTCAGGAGTCAGATCCACTATGGACTTTCCGTTCAAAGTAGTCTTGTCAAGGAAGCCTGTCTCTTTCTGATAATGCACGTACAGGAGATATCCCAAAGCACAGACAGCTGCGGCTATAATGATCAGAACTATAAAGAATGCTAAAACTTTTCTCCCTTTTCTCATAGATTTCTCCTTTTCGATCAGAATCGACCCGGGATCTGAGCCAGTCCTTTTTTATCATCATACGTATCAGCCGTAACAACACATTTTAAAATACGATAACCTGATTATATCACAGCACCTGCTCTTTTATCAGTTATTTAATATAATTCGGTTCTTTTTAATTTACGTTTTCTCCCTCATCAAGTATAATCAGTATATGTAATCTATAACCAGATGAATTAATTATCGGAGGATCAATATGTTTAAGATCAATCAGCCTATCACAAATATGCAGGATGCCTTTTCAGTCAAGGGTAAAAACGTGGTCGTAACCGGCGGCAACCGCGGCATAGGTCTCGGCATTGCCACAGCCTTCGCTCAGTGCGGCGCTAATGTTGCGATACTCTGCAGAAATGCCGCAAAAGGAAAAGAAGTCGCTGAAAGCTTTGCGCAGTACGGCGGAAGATATACCTGCATAGCCTGTGATATTTCAGATATCGACAGCGTCCGCAACGCGGAAAAGGAAGTTTTCAGTTTCTTCGACCACCTCGATGTGCTCGTAAACAACGCCGGAGTTGCGACCACCACTGAATTCATGGCGGATGACGAGCTTAAGGAATGGCACAGAGTTCTTAATACAGACCTCAACGGCGTTGCCAACATGATCTACATTTTCGCAAAACATATGAAAGAAGCCGGACTTGGCGGAAGCATTATCAACATCTCTTCCATAGGCGGCGAATTCATCGGCAACTCAAGAGAACATCCCAATCCGCCTTATTTCACTGCAAAAGCCGCTGTTCATCATTTCACCAGATATCTTGCAGTTGAACTTGGCGATTACGGTATTACTGTTAACTGCGTAGCTCCCGGAATGACTCATTCTGACCTTGACAAGGATCTGCCGCAGAGCGCTCTTGATCTTGTTGACAACATCATGCCCATGCACCGCTTCGGCGAAGGCATTGAGATCGGCGCTTACTGTGTATTCCTCGCATCGCCGGCAGGCAACCACGTTACCGGATCTATCTGCGTCAACGACGGCGGCCTCCTCTGCACCGGCTGCTGAACACTTTGAAAGGACACTCATAATGAGACCGCTTAAACCAGACCCGCGGACATCGAACGGTACGGATGATATTAAAAAAGTATATTTTGAGATCAGCTCGCTGTGTAATCTGAGCTGTTCCATGTGCTTCCGTCATACCTGGATCGATGAAGGAACCGGACGGCTGGATGCGGACACTGTTATGCGCGTAATTAACGAAGAAGCTGTCCTTAAGACAGCTGATACGGTCTTTTTAGGCGGCATGGGCGAGCCTCTGACTCACCCTGCCGCCCCTTCGTTTATCGCCGCGGCGCATGACAAAGGGAAATACACCGAGATCATCACTAACGGAACGATGCTCAGGCAAAAGACCTCGGCAGCGCTTCTGGAATCTGGTCTTGACCGTTTATGGGTGTCTATGGACGGTTTTAACCGTGAAACATATGAAGGCATCCGTAAGGGCAGCCAGTTCGATCTGATCACTTCAAATCTGGACACATTTAATAATGAAAAAGTCAGGATGGGCCGTGAAGATGCCGAGATCGGTATAACTTTCGTCGCCTCATCTGAAAATATAAGCGAGCTTAAACATCTCCCGGAATTCATGGACAGATATAATATTACCGGGCTTAACATCAGCAGCATGATCCCTAATTCCGACGACCTCGAAAAGATCGTTATCTATGACCGTATCGTTGGTATTTATCAGGGAAATCTTGATGATGTGACTCCTTTCAGGGAATATGATATTCCCGCCATGGATCTGCGCAATAAAGCCGTAGCTGAAGCATACCGGGCCATATTTCCCCGTCTGGCCCCTTCAAGGGTGCCAAAAGACCGCGATATCAATCTGCAGCCCTGGTGCCGTTTTGTGAATGAAGGAAACGTTTTCGTAAGCTGGGACGGAGATGTCGTTCCCTGCATGGGCCTGCTGCACAGTTCTTATACCAATCTGTACGGTACTCACCGAAAAGTCATGCGGCATTCTTTTGGAAATGTCTACAAAGAAAATCTTTATGATATCTGGCGTAAGCCTGACTTTACAGATTTCCGTAAAAGGGTACGGAACTGGGAGTTTTCACCGTGCATTCTTTGCGGCGGATGCAGTATGAGAGAAGAAAATAAAGAGGACTGCACCGGAAATCAGGAACCGACGTGCGGCGCCTGCATCTGGGCTTTCAATGTAGCCAGCTGCCCGTAAGGCAGTCTTTTCAATCGATCACTTTCCGTCCCGTCTTCCACTTTCCCGAGAAATAATAAATTGAATAGACGATGATCGGCGCCAGTCGTGCCAGGCTGTCGCCCATGAAGAGTCCTACGCCTCTAAGACCGGCAGAATAAGCGCAGAGCCAGCCGAGCAGGAGTCTGAAAATAAGGGAGTCTAGAACACCCGCAAACATATTCAGTCTTGAGCGGCCGGTCGCAACGACCATGCCCTCAAGCGGTCCGCCGATATTCGAAAGGATATATGTCAGGCAGCATACCTTCATATAATCCAGGGCAAATGCCAGTACCGCCGGATCTTCGGAGAATATCTGGAATATCTGAGTCGGTAACAGAAGGCTCACCGCACACAGACCCACTACTATTACAGCGCATATCTTATAGCAGGCTTTCATGATCCCGGTCACACGATCGTGCAGACCGGCGCCGACATTCTGAGCCATCATTGCCGCGGACGACTGCCGGAACGAGATCGTAATGATAACGGCAATATGGAAGATCCTGTCGCCTACTGCAAAAGCAGCCGCTTCGACCACGCCGAAACCGTTGGCCCATCCAACAAGGATAAGCTGTGAACCGAAGACCATAAAGTCACGAAGTGCCAGAGGAACGCTGACCTTTACGATTGCTTTAAGCACATCCGGCTTTGGAATAAAGCTCCGAAGCCTGAAATCGAAACCAAAGCGCTCCCTTTCCCTGTAGAGAACGACTATTGAAAACGCCAGCGAGATGAACTGGGCCATGATCGTCGCTATGGCAGTTCCAGCAACTCCCATATGAAGGACCATTACGAAAAGCAGATCCCCGAAAACATTGAAAATGGCGGCTATGGCTACAAAAATAAGAGGTCTTCTAGAATCTCCCATTCCACGCAGGATCGCACTGACCGCATTGTATCCGAATACGAACGGCAGCCCCGCTGCGGTTATCTTAAGGTACAGGATCGAATCCGCCACCGCTTCTTCGGGCGTATCCAGAAGACTTACGATATTTTCAGCAAAAATAAAAGAAAGCGCTCCAATAGCGACAGAAACGATCAGGATCTCGGTAAACAAGGTCCCGATTGCCCGGTTCATTCTGTCTCTTTGCTTAGCGCCTTCCAGCTGTCCGATATAGACCTGGCCGCCGGTGGCGAAAGAAACGCTGATATGAGTGAACAGATTCAGCGTTTTTCCGCCGACCGTGACCGCTACAAAACCGGCACTGCCGATCAGATGTCCGACAATAATGCTGTCTACAGTGTTATACAACGCTGTCAGAAGATTGCCGAGCAGGAACGGGATCGCAAAGGTGATAAGCATCGGCATTATGGCCCCTTGCGTAAAATCCGTTCCTACCTTTTTTTCAGATTTGACTCCGATCCGATCCGGTCTCATGTTAATTACAGTGTCTCATGCATGGTACGATGTACGATCTCTGCCTGCAGTACGCTCGGAAGATCAACGAAATATGCGCTGTATCCGCCGACTCGTACGAGAAGGTTCTTGTGCCGCTCCGGATGTTCAAGGGCATCCTGAAGCTCTTCCGCACTGTGGATATTGAACTGGATATGCCAGCCGTCTCTCTTTATAAATGTGCGGATAAGGCTTGCCAGTTTCTCCTTCTTTTCCTCTGTTGTAAGAAGGCTCTTGGAGAATTTCATGTTCATGGCGTATCCGCAGAATTCCTTAGCGTACGGCCCTCTGGTCGCGGAGTTGATCGTGCAGGTCGGTCCGTTGGCATCCATACCCGGCATAGCCGAGCAGGCAGCGTCGTCGACCGGAGTATATGCTTCACGTCCGTTAGGAAGAGCGCCGATCGAAAGACCGATCGCCGTATGTCCTGCTGCTGCACCAATGAAAAGCATCGGTTTTTTGCCGGTGATAGGATCGATGCGGTCCTGCATGATCTCAACGACATCGCGGCTGATCTTATCATATATCTCATCTACATAATCGTCATCATTGCCGTATTTCGGACTGTTCAGGCAGGCTGTCTTAATATCTTCATAACCTTCCCAGTTCTTTGCGCAGGCGGTAAGCAGCTCGTCCATCGTAAGCTTTTCCTCATCAAATACGAGCTTCTTGATCGCTGAAAGGCTGTCCGCTACATCGACAAGTCCGCGGCTTCCGAACCAGCTTGTCCAGCCTTCCGGATAACGTGCGCCGCCCTCTTTCGGGGCAAGGCCGTTCTTTATGCAGTCTTCGTACTGCATTGCGACACGCAGACCACTCATCGGGCCGTCCGTGATCTCTGTCGCAAGACCGATGGTCTTTATCCTCATAAGGATCGGGCAGAAGTAACGAAGCTGCTCGTAATACGCATTTATTACTTCGTCCAGGCTCTTGAAGTTTCTCGGATCGCCGGTATGCGGGCCGATCTGCTTTTTGATCCTCGGATCGAAACCATCATTCAGAGCCAGTTCGAATACCTTGACCTGGTTGATATTATGGCCGCCGCCGACATGTTCCATGCAGCTTAAGTGATAACCAAGGCAGCCGCTGGCATCCCAGTCGCAGGCGTCCACAAGCGGAACTCCTCTGTCCAGATACCTCTGTGTTCCTTCAGCGTCGTTCAGGAACGCCGGATTGCCGCCGCCGAAACGAACGTTGCAGTCGATGGCGTGGAGCATGAACTCGTCGGGTGTTTTATTGCTTACACGCACATAGATCGCCGGCTCGGAAAGTTTGATCTGAGCCATGGCTTCAAGGATCAGCCATGACAGCTCATTGGTAAGCTCGTTGCCGTTCTCATCAACGCCGCAAAGTGTGATATTCGGAAGCAGTGAGCCCGGAGCCGCTCTTTGCTCACGCGGGATCGTTACAAGGTTCTCGACCTCACGGATCTTCAGCCAGAGCGCGCCAAGCAGCTCGGCAGCATCCTGGAGCGTGATCCTTCCTTCTTCATAATCCTTTTTGAAATACGGATAAAGCAGCTGGTCAAGTCTTCCGACGTTAACTTCCGGTCTGTCGGAGCTTTCCTTCCAGCATACCAGATGATAAAGACGTATGCACTGCACTGCCTCAAAGAATGTTCTCGGCTCTTCAGCCGGGCAGCGTTCGCAGGCCTCCGCGATGCGGATCAGCTCGGCCTTACGTACTTCATCATTGCAGGCTGCTGCCTGCTCTCTTGCCAGATCAGCCCAGCGCTTCGCATATTTGATGAAAGCGTCACAGCAGATTATCGTAGCTTCAAGCAGCCAGTACTTGCGGAGGAACTGTGCGGAACCATGCGAATTCTCCACATCGCCTTCTGTCATCATTCTTTCCTTTTCTTTTTTGCAAAGATCGATGACATAGTTCAGGCCGTGCTTGATGCATTTACGGCTTACCTGTGCTCCGCCGCCGCCGTAAGCGCTGTAGTTCTGATAAAGGCCTCTGTCCATGATCTCACGGACGCCTCTGCCTTCAAAGACCATCGCATGATCGAACAGAAGATCGAATACATCTTCACCCATATCATATGCAAGGCCCTTGTTGACCGTGCTTTCTTTCGGCATATGCTCGATCCAGTATTCAGCGTCGGCCTTAAGCGCAGCCATGTCTTCAGGCGTGATGTTTGTAGAGCCTGTATCACTGGTCTTACGGTCGAATTTTCCGCGTTCGCACATCTTCATTATCTCACGCGGTTTCATAGCGCAGAACGTTCCGTTTCCGCGGATGAATTTTGTCAGGGATCCGGCCAGAAGTTCTCCGTCACGAAGGAGCAGGGGGCATTCCAGCAGTCGTTTTTCCAGTCCCTTTGCCCAGCGGATATCGGTCGGAAGACCTTCCGTTTCCTTCCATGATTCGGTAAACAGCAGGGTATCATCGACATAGACCTGCGGTTCCGCCGCTTCCCATTCCGCTTTCAGTTTCTGAAGTCTCGGAGTAAGGACCTGTACACTTCTGATCTCTTCGGGATTAACTTTTACTGACATGTTTTATTCCTTTCTTTTCCATGTTTAGCCATATATAAGGTTCGGCAGCCACGTTGCGATTCCAGGGATCAGAGCCATGAGAAGACCCATTACGATAAACGCCAGGAAGAACGGCACGCAGCCTTTAAATACCCGGGGCAGCGAAACTCCGTCGCAGAAACCGGATACCAGATAGCAGGAAAGTCCAACAGGCGGTGTTACCGCCGCAAGACCCATTATAACAACAACATAACATCCAAACCAAACTGCATCATATCCGAGATTCCTGATGACCGGAAGGAAGATCGGGGCTGTCAGCAGCATGAGCGGCAGCGCATCAATTACACATCCGAGCACCAGATAGATGATCGTAATGATCAATACGATAAGGATCGCGTTAACATTCATATTCGAAACCGCAGTTGCCAGTGCGGACGGTATCTTCGTCAGTGTGAAGAATTTACCGAATACGGATGCACCGGCGAGCATGCAGTACATCATACCACTTGATACCAGTGTATTCTTGCATGCACGGAACAGCATCTTAAAATTGAACTTCCGGGTAACGGCAGTTACTATAAGCATCAGTCCGACTCCGACAGCACCTGATTCCGTAGGCGTCATCCATCCGGCAAACATTCCGCCCATGGAAACGCCGAAAACGATGATCAGTTCAAGGAAAGATCCCTTACGGACCGCCTGAAGCTTTTCTTTCATTGTATACCGTTCAGCAGGCGGAGCTGCTTTTTTATCAAATGCGGACCATATCTGCACCGTTATGATAAACAGTACCATAAGAACGATACCTGTGATGATTCCGCCGACGAACAGCTTTCCGATCGATTCCTCTACGCAAAGGCCGTAGTTGATCAGGATCGCTGAGGGCGGGATAAGCGTTGCCAGGCAGGAGCCCGAAGCAATGCATCCGCAGGACAGCTCGTCACTGTAACCGTGTTTTTTCATTTCCGGATAGGCAATACGGCACATCATCGCAGCCGTTGCGCTTCCCGAACCGCAGATCGCGCCAAAGAGTGCGCAGACTACCTGGACCGCGCTTGCAAGACCGCCCCTTACACGTCCCAGCAGGATCTTGATCGAAGAAAACATGTTTCCGCCAAGTCCCGACTCCGAGGCCAGCTCGCCCATCAGCATGAACATGGGCACGACCGCCGTGTTATAGCTCGTGAATGTATTTATTACCCCCTGTGAAAAGAAGGTATAACATGCTTCCCAGTTATGAAGGAAGAAAAAGGCCCCGACTACGCCGCAAAGCGCCATGGACGCTGCGACCGGTATTCCCAGAAACATCAATATCATAAATACGGCAATACCGATAATGCCGATCGTAATACCTGACATTACGCTTTTCCTCCTTTCTCTTCTGCTTTTACCTCTTCAGTACCGGAAAAGGCTTTGTAGACCACAAGTACCGCCTGGTAAAAGAATGTAATTGCCACCAGGAACATGGCGACTATCAGCAGGTAGTAGATCAGATAATATGGGAAGTGCATTACATCCGACACGCGTCCGCTTTCCAGTGCCTTAGGTATTACCCTGATATAATTGAATATAAGGCTTCCGAAAAGAACTCCTGCAACACAGTTGCAGATGCACTTAAGGATCGCACTCCCCTTTGCCGGAAGCAGCTCCTGGATCATAGTGACAGCCAGCTGCCTGTCCTCAAATCCGGTGCGGCTGATCGCAAGCCCGATGCAGATAAGGATCCCGTACTGCACCAGCTCGATCGTGCCGGATATAGGTGAATTAAACAGTTTTCGTCCAAGGACGTTGACGATCATTAAAATGACCAGTGCGATCAGTATGACCGACGATATCCTTACGAAAACTGTCGTAAGCGAGTCAAATATTTTAGTGATTCTTTTCATTGCTTTCCCCTGTTTTAAAGAGAATATTAAAGTCTGAATAAGGGACTGCCGCCGGTCGGCAGCCCCTGTATCTTGGCGCCGGTTCACCTGTTCAGTATTTATAACCGGTATTATTTTGCATGCGCACGAAGCCATTCAAGTGCTTCTGTTCCATTGAGACCGGCTTCGTCCATGGCCTTTGCCTTTGCTTCCATCTGAGCGGTTCCGATCTCTTCAAGCTTTGCAAGATCATCATCTGAAAGAGTATTGAATACGAAGTCCGGATTCAGCTCAACAGCATTTGCCTTTGCGGAATCTTCTTCGCTCTGGGTATACTCCGTAAAGATCGGTTCCATCTCCTCAAATACGTCTTCAATAACATCCTGAAGGTCTTCCGGAAGAGAGTCATAGAAGCTCCTGCTCATGCAGATAGCTTCTTCGCCGACATGCATCGGTATCTCTACCGCATATGATGCAACTTCTGCAAGCTTGTTGCGCTTCATGCCTTCAAGTCCGGTAACGGTAGCATCGATCGTTCCAAGCTTCAGTCCTTCGTATACATCGGATGCGGACATTGAAACGCCGGCAACGCCTGCTGCCTCGTAGAACTCAAGCTGGCTTGATGTGCAGCGGCAGGTAAGACCTTTGATGTCGTCAAATGTCTTTACTTCCCTTGTGGAGATCAGCTGCTGTGTTCCGATGCTGCCGCGCAGGCAGAGTTTTAAGTCTGTATCGAAGAGCTTGTCTTCGAATTCATCGGTATATTCACGAAGGACCTCATCAGTCTCGGCGATCGTTCCATACTGAAGTCCAGGTGTTGAGAACAGATCCGCATACGGGAACTGACCCTGATATACCGGGCAGAGGAACCAGCCCATATTTGCTATGCCGTTTGTCAGTGCATCGAGCATTTCACCTGAACCTGCAAGCGTATTGCTTGAATAGATGTCCATGGTCAGACGACCGCCTGATTTCTCCTCGAGCTTCTGTTTCAGGACCAGCTCAATCTTTTCATTCTTCGCGCTTCCCTCTGCCGATGTCGAAGCAAACATTATAGTATACTCTGCGTCGGCAGCTGTTGCGGGTCTGGATCCGAATCCTGCAAATAATGTGGTGGCCATTGCAGCCGCAAGGATCAGACCAAGTGCTTTCTTTTTCATTTGTAGCCTCCTTTTATTTTATTAATTTATTGAACTTAAGCATCAGCCAATGCTTTGGCTTTCCGATATTTAACGCATCAGTCCCGGCAGGAGCGTAGCGATACCCGGAACGATGATCATGAGCACCGCCATGGCCAGATACGATATTACAAACGGCAAAGAGCCTTTAAATACATCCTGCAATGTGACGCCCTCGCAGACGCCTGATACAATGTAACAGGCCGACCCGACAGGCGGCGTTATCGCACCAAGTCCGGAAATAACGACCATGTAGCAGCCGAACCACAGGGAACTGAAGCCGATCGAAGTAACGATCGGAAGGAAGATCGGTGTGGTAAGCAGCATCATCGGCATCGTATCGATAAAGCACCCAAGTACAAGATAGATGACCGTGATCACTATCATGACTACGATGACAGGCGCGTTCATGTTCGTTACAAGCTTGCCAAGTGCCGACGGGATCTTTGACAGTGTGATGAACTTGTTGAATACGTTTGCTCCGGCAAGTATGCAGTAGATCATACCGGTCATTACAAGTGTATTCTTTATCGCACGCGCCAGGGCCTTAAAGGTAAAGCGCTTGAAAATGATGGAGATGATCAGCATACCGATAACGCCGACTGCTCCTGCTTCTGTCGGTGTGAACCATCCGAGGAACATTCCCGCCATTGAGATAGCAAAAACAAGGATGACTTCTATAAGGCCGCCCTTTCTGACAGCGATCATTTTTTCCTTAAATGTCGCTCTTTCAGAAACCGGGGCAATATCCGGTTTTACCGAACACCAGATATTGATCGAAATGATGAAGATCACCATCAGGACGATTCCGGTTGAAAGACCGCCTATCAGGAGCTGCGATATCGATGTCTCGGCTATGATACCGTAATTGATAAGCGCCATGCTCGGCGGGATCAGAATCGCCAGACATGAACCCGCTGCGATCGCTCCGGTCGAGATGGACTCCTTATATCCGAAACGCCTCATCTGCGGATATGCGACACGGCTCATCATTGCAGCAGTCGCCGCCTGGGAACCGCAAATCGCTCCAAACAGTGCGCAGACGATCTGTGTAGCGTTGGCAAGTCCGCCTCTTCTGTGACCGATCAGCTTCTGGAAACAGTTGTAAAGGTCGCTGCCTATACCAGTCTCCGTCGCCAGATCACCCATCAGCATGAACAGGGGCGCAACACTGAGCGTATAGCTTGCAAAGGTACCGACGATAGTTTCCGCTGCCATGCCGAAAGCACTGAACGGCTGGCGCAGAAGAAACATGCTGCCGCAGATGCCTACGATCAGCATCGACAAAGCGATCGGAACTCCAAGGAACAGAAGGGCCAGAAAGATCGCAAGACCGATGACCCCGACAACTACCGGTGATATCATTTCGCGTCCTCCTTTCCCTCTTCCTTATTCTTCTCTCCTGCCAGATAAAAGCCTCCCTGCAGGGCAAAGCTGAGCGCCGCAAGGATCATTCCTATACCCATGATAACGTAAATGAGATAATAGGGAAGCTTGATCGTTTCCGTCACTCGCTTCAGCGTTTCGGGAACCTTTAAGAACATCTGATAAGCCATAAGTATCAAAACAGCCGTACAGATAAATCTGCCGACCGCATAGATGATCCTCCTGGCCTTTTCAGGAATTTTCTGCATTAGGATCGTAACATATATATGCTTGTCTTCAAAACAGGTCCTTCCCAGTACCATTACGGCAATAAACAGGACCAGATACTGAACATACTCGACCGTTCCCTTGATCGGCGAGCTGAACACCGTACGTAATACAATATTAGAAATGACCAGACCAACGACTACACAAATAAGTATCCCGCAGATCCAGATCAGCGCCATTGATATTTTGTCGTATAATTTATGAATCATAGGACCACTATACTCCCGCTGATATAGCATGAACTGCTGCAATGATACTGAAATTATTCAATTATTGCAGCAGTTCCGCCATATTATCACTTTTTAAAGCTTGTTATTCTGTTTTATTTAGCGTGCTCTTTCAGCCAGTTCATAGCGCCTGTGCCGTCAAGGCCGAGCTCGTCAAGTTCCTTAGCCTTCTTCTCAAGGTTGGCTTCTCCGAGTTTTACGAATTCAGCGATCTCTTCATCAGTCAATTCATAAACTATGAAATCCGGATAGTTCTCTTTAATGTAGTTCTCAACATTTTCTTTGTTCCATGCGTTGTAATCCATGAAGGATGCCTGGAATTCTTCGCAGACTTCGTCAAAGATCTTCTGGTCATATTCATTCATTGATTCATAGAGATCTTTGTTCATGAATACTGTGCCTTCAGAATAGATCATCGGAAGAGGTGTGCATGCCTTGGTAACTTCGCCGTAATTGAAGGTGATAAGTGCTCCGAAGTTGGAAACGGCACCATCAATAACGTTCAGACGAAGAGCTTCGTAAACGTCAGCTGAAGGCATACCCTGTCCTGCTCCGCCGCAGGCCTCGATGAGCGCCTGGTTCGATCCGGTAGTACGGAAGGTCTTTCCTGCAACGTCAGCCGGGCTCTTTATAGGATCTGCATCCTTAACGAACAGGCACATTGTCTCGCCGATGAAACGAGCCATGATATGATAGTCTTCAAGAACCTCATCTGTATAGATCTTATCGTATTCACGAAGGACTTCAGATGCTTCATAGCTGTCGCCGAAATACAGGCACGGTACCGAGAAAAGCTCGGTATAGGGGAATACCGCTCCGTAGAAACCGCATGCATCGTAACCCATATCAACGGTTCCGTCCTTGATGCCGTCAAGGGTGCTGCCTACGCCTGTCAGTGAGCTGCTGTAGTAGACCTCGAGGGTCATACGGCCGCCGGATTTTTCTTCGAGCAGCTCTTTAAGCTTGCTCTCTACAAGGCGGTCATGGTCGCTGCCTTCTGCGTCAACAGTCGCATACGTGAATACATAAGTATCGGTGGAGCCTTCCTCTTCTGCAGAAGAACTCGATGAACTCTCAGCAGCAAATACTGAGGTCCCGATAAACAATGTTGCGATCATTGCCGTTGCAAGGATCAGACTGAGAAATTTCTTCATAGTTTCCCTCCTTTTTTTGTTTTTGATTCGCTATTATAATCTGCTGTCGCTTCAATTTGCAGATTATCTTTTATATTTTCTGAAAATATTATATCATTTTAATATTCAGATTAGATATTCTTTATACAAATCCGAAGGACTTTTTCAATTATTATCTGTTTTTATTTAAAGTATAGTTTAAATATTTGCAGATGCATTCTCACGTCCCGATATATGTCACAAGGCGCTGTCGCTGCTTCTGACGAAGAATTTTCTGTAAAATACGAGCGCAGCGATCATGGCCAGACCTTCAGCCACAGGCTGGACGAACGCCAGACCGATCAGCGGGAACGCTGCGTTAAGTATAAACATAAGCGGGATATCGAGCGCACCTTTTCGCATTACAGACAGTATCGTGCTCTGAGTTTTCTTTCCTGAGGCCTGAAGCGAAGTCATCATGATGAAAGCAACTGCCATGAGCGGCGTGGAAATACACATGATACGCAGGAAAGGAATACCTGTTGCTATCGTTGCCGCATCGTTTATGAAAAGCGAGATCAGACTTCCCGGGAAGAGTTCGTAGACTGCCGTAAATACCAGCGATACAACTACCGTAACGATCCCGGTATATCTTATAATATCTGCCGTCTTTTTTATGTTCTTCTTTCCGTAGCTGTATCCCACTAACGGAACTATGCCCTGCGCGAAACCGATCGTAATGCTCATCGGGACCTGATCCAGTTTCTTGACTATTCCGATCGACGCAACAACGTTGCTGCCGTACGCCCCGGCAAAGTTGTTCAGGAACATATTTGAAACGGAAGCAAGCAGAGTCTGCAGGGCGCTCGGAAGTCCCGTACCCGTAACATCCAGACTTACCTCCTTCTTCAAGGTAAAATCCGATGGGCGGAACGATACGACAGTACTGCCGCGCTTGCGGACATAATAGATAATAAATGCTGCTAATGTGAAAAGATTTGATATAAAGGTCGCGATGGCTGCTCCCGAAAGACCCAGTCCGCAGCCCCAGTCGAAAATAAGGATCGGATCCAGGATCAGATTCAGTATACCGCCTGCCGAAAGAACATATCCGGCGTATTTCGGAGCTCCGTCAGCCCGCGTAAAATGTGAAAGGACAAGACTTAAGAGGTTGGGCAGCGCTCCCAGCACGATGACCCAGAATATATATTTTCTTGTAAATTCCAGGGTAGATGCATCAGCTCCCATCAGTGTAAGGAGACCACCGGAAGTCAGGAAAAACACCAGAGAAACGACTATTGCAGCCATAGCGGATGCATATACTGAAAATGAAGTGATCTTTGCGGCTTTATCACTTTCCCCGCTCCCAAGCGCCCTTGAAAGCGCCCCGGAACCGCCTATGCCGAACAGATTTGCAAGCGCTGTTAAAAGAAGCGCCGCCGGCGCGGCTATCGAGACCGCGGCGACCTGGGACGGATCGCCAAGCTGGCCGATATAAAATGTATCAGCCATATTATATACCATGGAAATGATCTGACTGATAATGGTAGGCACAGCCATTTTCATGACTGCTTTCGGAACCCTCAGTTGCTCATAGATCTGCTCTCTCGAATCTTTCATAGGCTTATATTCCTTTCTGTCTGAATTTTACACTACGCAGGAAAAATCGCATCAAAAATCCGGGAATTCAACGAATAAAGCAATAACATTCAAAAAATAATTAAACTATACTTTAAAAATATAGCTGCAATAATAAATCTATGCTATCATATATAAAACTACTCACAGTAGTCATTTTACAGCAGATCTTAGGCACGTGTACGATAAAAGGGCAGATCAGACGCATCTGCCTGTCGGGAGGGTATATGAGTATCGCTGATTCCGGAAATATTATCCGCATCCTGTCCGGCTGCAACGGCTGGTGGCAGTTTCACGGCGTCAGACCGGATTATCTTAAGGCTACACACAGGACGCTGTTCGGCAGTATCCGCGAACAATTATCGAAGCCTGAATGCAGGATCATTTATATTGCCGGTCTCCACCGGTCGGGCAAGACCGCTCTAATGCATCAGGTCATCCAGTCCATGATCGACGACGGAGAAGATCCGAGGCAGATCCTCTATCTTGATTTTGAGCATCCTTTCCTGAACTTTGTTTCCCTTGATGTTCTTTACCGTACCTTCTTCGAAAACGTATGCTCCGGCCCTCAAAAAAAGACCTACTGTTTCATGGATGATACCCAGATGAAAAAGGACTGGGAAAAGGAGATCATTCTTTTTTCAAAACAGCATCCCGAGCTGACCATAGTTTCGGCAAGCACGATCCGTCCCGAAAGCATTGCTCCGGATTCGGTATTCTTTCATCTGCCGCCCGTCTCCTACTATGAATACTGTCAGATCGCGAACAAAAGCGAGGATCTCGGTTATGACAGCATTGCCCCTCTCTCCGGCTTCGTAAATGCTTCCAGGCATGAACTGCTGGCGATCTCCAGATATCTGGCGAAATTTCGTCCAAATTTTATCCGCTATCTTTACACAGGCGGTTTTCTCAACCTCGTCGGCGAGACCGATCCTGTCCGTGTCCAGAGAATGATCCAGAAGCATGTTATCTCAGCCACGCTGGGCCGCGATATAAGCAGCACCTGCAATGTCAGAAATACATCCGAGCTTGAGAGAGTATTTCTTTATTTGTGTTTTGAATGTCCGGGGGTCATAAGCTGTGAAGCGCTGAAACGTGAAGTGGACTGTGTTTCCCGTCCGACCATAGAAAAGTATATGCATTATCTAAACAGGGCCTGCATGATCCTACGCTGCCTCCCTGATGAAGAAGAAAGCGGCCCCGTGCAGAAAATACAACCCAAGATCTACCTTGCAGACTCATCCATCCGCAACTCGCTGCTCATGCTGGATGACGTCAGGGTCACCGAGACCGATCTGAACAGGATCGTGGAAACGGCCGTTTACCGCCACTTACGTTTCTTCGGTCCTGATATGCAGGAGGGACGCATTACCTACAACCGTAAAAAAACATCCGGTAAAAATCTTGACATGATCCTTACCGGACGTAAAAAAAGAATTTTTATCGATGTACGTTATGATGACGAACTTCGCTTTTCGAAAAAGGATTACGTTGTCATGAACAACAATGAGGCGGATATCTGCCTTGTCATTACAAAAAGCGACCGTTATATCGGTCAAGTTTCGGGGCTTCCTTCGAATATAATCTGCATCCCGGCCAATGTCTTTTTATTCCTTATAGGACATGCCAAGGCTAATGGCTATTCATTCCTCGACGGAGTCTGAATTGCATGATAATTGATTCCAATTTCCCGCAGAGTCAGCCTGTTCACTGATCTCAAATACTCATCACTTCATAACTGCCTTACGCGGTATTCCGGCTTCGCACGGAACTCCTGCCTGGCATTTGCCGCAGCCATACCTTGGCGCGTGCTTTTCTTTCATTTTTTCAACGTAAGCGTTGCACAGCATATTGTTCTTCCCAGATTCAAGGGAAATGGCCTGCACTGGACATTTGCGTACGCATGCCCCACATTTGGTGCAGTAGTCGTCGATCCCCTTGTATTTCCGCACGGTAGGTTCCCACTCTTCCGAAACAATGATGCTGGCGTACCTTCCGGCCATGCCACGTTCCGTGATCAGCCCTCTTGACAATCCGAAGGTGCCAAGGCCGCACGCATAGGCTGCGTGCCTCTCCGACCATCTGCTGTCCGCATGGAAATCCGGGGCTTCGCCAGTTCCGGCCGGCTCGATCTTTATCCCGAATCTCTCATCGGCTGAAGGCACACAGGAATCGATTCCTTTGTCCTTCAGCTTCTGCTGGAGCCTGGCCATGAATCTCATAATAAACTCCTGCCCTTCGATCCTTGCGTAGCACCACTCAGGCGAAGGTTCAAGGCCTTCCCTGTTGCTTACGCGCACCCTTTCGGTAAACGGAAAAAAGAAGGAAACGACCGTTCCGGCTTCGGGCAGCCATTCCGATGGCTTCAGATAATTAGTTCCTATGATCTCAGGTCGTTTGAATTTTTCAAATATTTCATCTGAAGCGGAGGCATACCCGATCAGCGGCGAATCATATAAAACGGCCTCCCCTATGCCGGGTATATTAACAATATTTCCGTTTGTACTTCCGTACAGTTCTTCACAGTCAATTACAAAATCTTCCTGAGAATACATTTTTATTCCTCTTAAATTCTCCTATTTATACTTTTCAAAAGCCAGGCAGCCGCCGTCCACTATTTGCAAAAGTATACTCCCTCAAACTCAGCACCGATCTCTTCCCAGCTTCTGCATCTGCTGTAATTGGCTCCCGGAAGATCGCAATTCCGGTTCCATGGGCGGTCGAACACGCAGACCTTAAGTTCGGGCAGATGGTCAAAATACTTAAATGCCATCGGTGAATCCTCGATTGCAAAATCAAAACTCATCTTCCGGTAATCCTCAAGTTCAAGAGTGAATCTGCTGTCCTTTAATAAAGTATCCCGCCCGTATTTGTTCAGGCAGAAAAGCTCCGCCCTTTCAAGCCCGTGGTCATCCAGCCACCTGCGTGAAGGCTCATAAGTGCTCGACGGTCTGCCGGTTATGATCATCACATTGTGTCCCCGGTCTATCCAGCTGTTCACAATGCCCGCTGCACCGGGCGTTTCTTCAAGTGAAAGAAGCATTTCCGGACGGTGCGATTCCACCATCATGTATTTATATTGCTCATCTGTCAGCCCGAATGATTCCTGCAGGTTGAAAGAATGCATTTCTTCGTAGGGAATATTTATGCCAAAAAGTTTCTTTACGAAGCCGGTAAAGAATCCCGCGGTCTCGCAAAGGCAGTCGTCAAAATCTATGTAAATATTCATTTTTTCTCCCGCAGTCTGCCGTTCACTTTCCTGTCTTATGTGAAGCTTGCTGCACTTTTATTGTATCTGCCGCCGGGCCGCAGGTCAATAATAGCTGTAACAAGATGATCAGTTGTGATATAATTAGCAAAAACTAATCTGAAAGGAGCCAAAATATGAAATCCCTTAAAGAAATGAATAACCGTGAACTCTTCTGTATTCTTACCGGAGACGGCGAAGTCATACAGCAGGTCATGCTGAAGGAACTTATCCAGGCATACAAGAAAAAGCATCCCGAACAGGAAGGCAAGTTCGGTGAAATGGATCTGTCTGCCATTGTAGCCGAGATGGCAGAAGAAGCCTAGTACTTTTTCAACAAAATCGGCATATTTAATTCCGTATTATATTGCACATTGACTATATTTATCTGCAATAATATAATATATTCAATTAAATGCGGTCGTAAAGACGCACGAAGAATAAACAGGAAGGAGAAAAGAAGGAAAGAAGGAAAGAAAAAATCAAATACAAATCTTACTAATCACTGCTTAAAAACTTGAAATTGATCTGTTTAAAAGTAACTATTGTCATAATTTATCCGTCACAATTAATTTTAACAGCTATTGTAATAATCATTCGTCGCAATTAATTCTGGAGGAGAAAACAATGTCAAAGAAATCATTTTTAAGTTTATTTTTGGTTTTTGCTCTTATACTGTCTCTCGGAGCAGTATCTACCGTATCCGTTCAGGCGGCTGAATCCGAATCCGGATACACTATCGATCCAGACAAAACAGAAATCCTTGTCGGCGCTGTCCGTTCACAGACAGGCGTTTTCGCTATGTTCGACCAGACCGCTTTCGGCCCCTGCTACAGAATGTGGGTCGATAAAGTCAATGCAGACGGCGGCATCTATGTAGAAGAATATGGTAAAAAGCTTCCGATCAAACTGATCGTTTACGATGACACATCGGATATGAATCAGATGACCCAGCTTTATCAGAAGCTGATCCTGGAAGATCATGTAGACTTCCTTCTTCCGCCGGTCAGCACGGCATTCTTAAGCGCAGCTGTTCCGATCGCTTCCCAGTATGGATATCTTATGATCGGCGCGGAAGGCGGCAGCGATACTCTTAAAGAATCTCTCGCTAAATATCCGGGCTTCTTCAGCGTTCTTAACTATTCAGAGACCCAGATCCCCGCGATTGTAGACCTTCTTTTAGAGCAGGGCATGGAATCGGCTTACATCATTTATATTCAGGATACACACGGCATTGAGTACTCTACAGCAGCTGAGCCGGCATTCAAAGAAGCCGGTATCGAGATCAAGGCCATGACAAGTGTACCGGCAGATATTGCCGATATGACACCGATCGTGACCGACGCCATGAATTCCGGAGCTGATGTACTTATCATGTTTGCTTATCCGCAGATCAACTATCCTGCTATCAGCATTGCTAAGACACTCGGATACAATCCGAAAATGATCATCATGGGACCTGGCGGAAGCTTTGAATCCGCAAAGGCAGCCCTTGGCGGAGATGCAGGCGTTGAAGGCATCATCTTCGAAGGCGCATGGAATACCAAGAGCTCACCGGAAGCTGCGCAGTTCGCAAAAGACCTCGCAGAGTTCAACAAAGACGACCCGAACTTCGGTATGGACTGGTGGGGACACATCGTTTACTATGCAAGCCTTGAGGTCCTTCAGCAGGCTATTGAGGGTGCCGGCACTCTTGACAACTCTGTTCTCGCTGAATACATCAAGAACAACCACTTCAACGTTTCGATGGGCGAAATCTGGTTCGAGAACCAGGAGATCGCACATGAATGCTTCCTTGGCGACCTTGGACAGTGGCAGAACGGTTATCCGGAAGTTGTTGACGCCGACGAAGACCGTACAGCTGATCCTATCGTTCCGAAACCCGAATGGGCAGCTGAATAATATAACCATACGGACTTGCTGAAAAAGCGGTCATACCGGACCGGAAAGGTCCTAAATCTGCAGGACTGTGCCGCTTTATGCGGCACAGTATCTGTATATATTCGATGAATAATGTTTAACAAATAGGAGCTTAACTTTATGATAACCGTTTTAAACATTATCATAACCGGCCTGATCATGGGAGGCATTTACGCGCTTATATCCATGGGACTCAGCCTCCAGTACGGTGTCGCAAAGATCCTGAATGTATCACACGGCGAATTCATTATGATAGCCGCCATGCTGACCTGGGTATTTGTCGGCCTTGGGATACATCCGCTGCTTGCCCTTGTCCTGTGCTGTCCGTTCACGTTCTGTGTCGGTTTCCTGCTTCATATAACCATTTTCCGATGGCTGAACATCAACTCTGGCACGGCGGCGGCTTATGAAAGCAACGCAATGCTTCTCTGCTTCGGTCTTTATTTTATCTTCTCAAATATCGCCATGCAGATCTGGGGTTCCAATCCTGTCGGATTCCAGTTCATGGAGAAGTCCGTTAATCTCGGCGGAGCCATAATAGCAGTCAATAAGATCATAGTTCTTATTATTGCTCTCGCAGTCAGCATTCTGTTTTACCTTTTCCTGTCACATTCACGGCTTGGAAAATCGATCCGCGCCGCCAGCCAGGATCCGGTTGCTGCAGGCATGCTCGGAATGAATATAAAAAAGATCATGGCTATCTGCTTCGGCATCGGTGCAGTACTCGCCGGTATAGCCGGAACACTGATAAGCATGTACAGCCAGGTCAATACCGGCATGGGCATGGGCTATACCATGATCGCACTTATCGTTGTCGTACTTGGCGGAATGGGCAGCATTCCCGGCAGTATGATCGGCGGTATGATCCTTGGTTTTGTAGGAAGCATATTCGGATATATAGAGCCCAGCCTTTCAATGGTAGCCTATTATCTGATCATTCTTGTCCTGCTCCTTGTGAAGCCTAAAGGACTTATGGGGAGGTGAACAGGATGAACAGATCAAATGGGGGAGGATCCCGTATCGGGCAGTATATCATTCCGATAATTATAATCGCGGTCCTGTTCGGATTGTCATTTCTTACCCGGACCGGAACATCAATGCGTCCAAGTTATATCGTAGTATTATTCGTTTCGATCCTGAATTATATCGTTCTCGCGGTAAGCTGGAATATCTTTTCCGGACCAAGCGGTTACATCGCTCTTTCCACTGCGGCCTTCTTTGGCCTTGGCATTTATGTCTCCGCCTTGTTCGGTGAATCTCTTCCGCTGCCGGTGCTGATGATCTTAGCCGGGGCTATCAGTTTCGTCATAGCCGCAATAATAGGCGTTATCACCCTGCGGTTAAGAGGTGTGTATTTTACGATCTTCACCTTCGGACTGGTCCTGCTTTTGCAATATCTGATCCTGTGGTATGAAGTAAAATTCAACAACTTAAGAGGAAGGACCGTTGCATCCGTCCCGTATAATACAGTGTTCTTAAGTCTGCTTGTACTGGTCGGCATCGTGCTTCTGGCTGCTTACTTCGTCCGTAAGTCACGTTTTGGCATGGCGCTTTCCGGAATCGGAGAATGTGAAGATGCGGCAGCACATGTCGGCGTTAATACTACGATGGTCAAGGTCATAGCCTTCGCGGCAACATCATTCGCTATCGGCGCGGCCGGGGCTGCAAAGGCAACGACCATGATCTATATCGACCCGCCTATCGCGTTCAACGTAATGATGTCCTTCATGCCCGTGCTCATGGTCATCTTCGGCGGAGCCGGAACCTTCCTTGGCCCTATCATCGGAGCAATCGCTTTTACGATCCTTCAGGAACAGCTGACAACGAAATGGCCTAAATGGTATATGATCATTTTCGGAACGGTCATGATCATTTCCATCGTATTCCTTCCGAAAGGCCTTGTCGGCACCATAGGAGAGATGAAAAGCATGCAAAAGAAGATCGCTCTTCTTGGCATAACAGCCGGCTTTATGCTGATCGGTTTTGGCTTTACGCAGATCCTTGAGGCAGCCGGAGTAAGTATCGGCGGTCTGGTATTCCCGCTTCTGTTCGGCATCGCAGGCTTTGTCATCTTTGCGAATGTATTTAAACGCCACAAGGGAAAGGAGGCGGCTTGATATGAAAATTCTTGAAGGTAAAGGCGTAAGCAAATCCTTCGGCGGTCTGAAAGCCGTTTCCGATGTGGAATTCTATGTTGAAGAAGGTGAGATCCTTGGTCTGATAGGCCCGAACGGAGCCGGCAAGACAACATTCTTCAATCTCCTTTCCGGCGCGCTGCCGATGGACAGCGGCACCGTCCTCTTTGGCGGTCAGAAGATCTCTGGGCTTAAACCTAACCAGATCTGCAGGGCCGGTATGGGACGTACCTTCCAGGCAGCAAAGAATTTCCCCGGCATGGCGGTCTATGGAAACGTAATGATGGGAGCCCTTTTCGGCAAACCGGGAAGGAGCGCTTCGGAAGCCGAGCAGATCACCGATGAAGTTCTGGATTTTGTCGGACTGACTGAATATAAAGACAAAATGGTGACAGACATCCCGCTGTCCGCGCAGAAACAGCTGGAGGTCGCAAGGGCGCTTGCCACAAGACCCAAGCTTCTCCTTCTGGATGAAGTAATGGCCGGTCTTAACCCCACGGAGGTCGAAGACGCAATGAAACTGATCCTTCGCATCCGCGACTCAGGCATTACGGTCATTATGATCGAGCACGTTATGCGGGCGATCATGACGATCTGCGACCGCATCCTCGTTCTGCACCACGGCGCGAAGATCGCGGAAGGCACCCCGCAGGAAATATCAACAAGTAAAACTGTCATTGAGATCTATCTGGGGGAAAGCTGATATGTCGATGTTGGAAGTGAAAAACTTAAATTGCTCTTACGGCAATGTCCAGGTCCTCTGGGACGTTTCTCTTGAAGTTAAAGAGGCAGAGATAGTTGCACTCCTCGGCGCGAACGGCGCGGGAAAAACAACGCTCCTGAACTGCATAACCGGCCTTGTAAAACCGACCTCCGGCTCCATCTCGTTTCTCGGAGAATCGCTGCTTGGAACTCCCGGCGACAAGATCCTGGAAAAAGGCATCTCCTATCTTCCGGAAGGCGGCAGAATGTTCCCGGAAATGTCGATAAGGGAAAACCTTGAAATGGGAGCTTATCCCAAAGGGATGTGGAAGAACCGCAATGCGCAGATCGAGCGCATGTTCGAGCTGTTCCCGAAATTAAAAGAGCGCCAGAAACAAACGGCCTCTACCCTTTCAGGCGGTGAAAAGCAGATGCTTGCCATGGCGCGCGGTCTTATGTCCGGCCCGAAGCTTTGTCTCTTCGACGAGCTTTCCTACGGCCTGGCGCCGATCATGGTAAACGAGGTCTTTAAGATCGTTAAGATGCTTCGCGACAACGGCATTACCGTTCTTCTTGTTGAGCAGAACGTCATGCAGTCCATGGAGATCGCCGACAGGGCCTACGTCCTGGAAAACGGCAGGATCTCACTGGAAGGCCGCTGCGCTGATCTTATCAATAACGATTATGTTAAAAAAGCTTATCTGGGACTGTAATAACGATCATTCCAGGATGTATTAAAAAAGAGACTGTCGCACTAGTCGTTATTAATGCATATCCTATGCATCATTATACGCTCAAAGCGACAGTCTCTTTCTGACAGCCATCATCTGTCACCATCGATCCTGCGTATTACTTTGGCAGGCACGCCGCCTGCGATCACATTAGCCGGCACATCTTTTACAACTACGGCATCTGCCGCGATCACTGCATTCTCTCCAATCGTTTCGCTCGTATTAAAATATTCCAGCAGTTCTTTAAGTTCCATCTGGTTATCCTTCCTGGCGCAGCTTATTTTTTCATGTGTCCGATTTATGACTGTGTTCACTCTTTGGAATCTTACATGCTCAAAATTATAATCTTATCCAAGCGCTGCGTCCAGTAACATCATCAGGTTCTCTTTCTACGTGATGTGATAATTGCAAGTCCCAGTAACGATGCCGCCAGAAGCATGAGCCAAAGACCGATCTGACTGCTATCTCCGGTATTAACTGCCGATGAACCGCCTGTGTCTCCTGAAGGACTGGTGTTCTTCGTCCATTCTGCCGTAAATGCATGATCTCCTTCCACTTTATATTCGGCTCCAGCCTCATATTCCGAACCTTTCCAACACCTGAATGTATACCCTTCTCTTGTCGGTGCTGCGGGCAACTTGATCATGTCGCCTACATTTGCTTCTATAGTGATTGTCCCGGTCTTGCCATCCAGCGTACCGCCGCCAAGATCAAAAGTCAAAATTCCTTTTTTAACCGGAATCGGAGTTGAAGTATAAACTGCTGTGTATACAACATTTTCCGTGACCTCTGCTAACTCCGGCGTCCAACCGATGAATGTGTAAGTATATTCCGCATCCGCTTTCCTGGTGGGAGCTTCTGGTAAAACGATCTTGTCAGCAGGTGTACCATAGTCATATGCAACAGCCTCTTTGATCACGGTCTTTCCGTCATAGTCCATGAAGGTTACGGTATACTGATTAACTTTCTCGCTGAAAAGTGACTTATATGTTGTGACCGCACCCTCGACGGTTCCTTCATCCCAACCGGAGAATGTGTAGGTGTACTGCGCGGTGGCAGCTTTCGAAGGCTCTTTACCGTCGTACACAGGCACTTCTTCGCCCTCGATATAGGTCTTCTCCTTAAGAACGCTGCCATCATCGTTCAACCACTTCAGGGTAAAGATACTCTTTATTGTGAAGTCACCCGGTACCACTGTCACATCGTAGTTTTGGTTTTCAGTATAATCGGCAGTGATGACGCCTTCATACGTGCCCGGCTCTGAGTCGCTGCCTGTACGTACGAAGGTCACCTCACCCAGATCACCATCGGCGATGAGTCCCGAGACGCTGCCTGTGAAAACGGGATCATCTTCACCGACCACCTTGGAGGCGCTGTCAGCGGTAATTGTCAGGGGCTTTTTTGCAATCTCAAAGACTGCAGTCGCTGAACCGGCAGCGTAATTATCGGTTGCCGTAACGAAGGCCTTGACATACCAGGTTCCTGCCATTGACGGTACATTTCCGGAATATTCTCCATCTGCAACGCCGCTGTAGGTATACTGAACCGTATCCGCTCCGAAATCGGCCGTGGAGGACGGTTTATTCGCCTCATCGCCATAAGTCCAGCCGGTGATGCTTACCGTAACGTTATTCGTTGCTGCCGGGATGACCTTAAGCGTGCCGTTCACAACGGTAATCTTGTAGTTATCTGCGACAGTACCGTCGTTCAGTCTGTAAATAAATGTATTGGCGCAGAACCCGACGTCGGTCTGGCTACCGGTCACATTAAAGTCTGCACCTTCACCCTCGGCAAAGCCATCCCCGGTCACGTTGACTTCGTTGTTAGTCAGAGCCGTGCCCGTGTATGCTCCAGTAGACGACCCGGAAGTCAGTGTCACGCTGCGCTTATTGATCGTTAGCTTTCCGTCCGCCGTGCCGGTCACGACATAGTTACCGGTGTCATCCTTGGTCGTGTTCAACGTCACACCTTTGAAGGTCACGGCGTATTCCCCAGCGTTCGTGCCGGAGCCGCTCGCGGAAATTCCAGTAAAACTCAGGCCAGCGACGCTGGCAGTAAAGCCCGTTACGGTTTTCAACGTATCGTCGTAGATATCGGTATTCCGGCTGTTTGCGGTCAGCGTCACCTCCGCGGGACGGATGATGAACTTCACCGCAGGTGTCTCACCGCCGTAGTAGCCGTCAGTCTCCGGGACGATCGCCTTAATCCAGTAATTCCCAGCGTTAGCGGGTCTTCCACCCTCCATCTCTGCGCCGTCGGCCGTTGTAGTCTTGACCTCACACGATGCATCCGCGTAGTAAGAGTATATCACCTCGCCGCCCCCGGGATTGCCGCCCTCGATGATGGCAGGGTCGCTTGCTTTTTCACCATAAGTCCAGTCGTCAATACTAACTTCCGGCGAAATGATGCTCCTGAACACCGCCGTCACGGTCACTGCCTTTGCGGGCATTGTGAACGTCCGAACACCACCTTCACCGTCAAGAGTCACCTCGCTGCCATTGGCGTCCGCAGCCGTGATGTTGCTGAGCAAATAGCCATTTGCCGCGTCCGCCATGATTGCCAGTGCAACGGCGGCACCTTCCACCGCTTTAGTTGAAGGAATGCCATCCACCGACGCATTCACACTATTATTGGTGCCCTTCGGAGCGACGGACAAAGATATATCATAAGCGTCACAAGACACTAGGGTAACACCGCCCATGGCGATTTTGAGCACATCGGCGACATCCGATCCGCCCGTCGCCGCGAAAACCGCGCCGATGCTGCCGTCGGCCTTCTTCACTCCGAAGTTCTCTTCCAGCTTCACAGTGCCGCTGTAGCTGCCGGCTGTGACTGACATTCCGGCCGCACCGCTCCGGCCAAGAGTTATGATACCATCTACCGATGTTGCTGTGACAACGCCGCCTTTGATGGTGATATTACCGGATCCTTCACCGGAACTTCCGCCGATGCCTGCGCAGTTCGCCGCGCAGGTTGAGTCCGAACCGTTCGTCGTGCCTGCATAAAGCATGCCGCTGCCGCCGCTCTGTGCCCAGATAGTCAGGCTGTTGCCTTTGGAAACAGTAATGCCTTGCACTGCCGTCAACGTCGCGCCATCGCAAAGGATAAGGTTCACGTCACCGGTGACGGTGATGCGCATGTCGAGGGTCGTGTCCTGCGCCACCGCATACCAGCCCCCAAGGGAACTGCTGCCGGTCATGTCTCCGCTCACCTGCAGGCACACCTTCGGGTTGTCCGCTGCCGTCGATCCGTCAGCGGGTACGTATGCGGCCTTAACCGCATGGCAAACATCGCATGCAGACAGATCTTCGGTACCGTGGAAATCGTGCGGCTGTTCCGGACCCTGCGCCGCATGGCAGTAATCACAGTTTACATTACTGTGCGTAGTCTCAGTGATCCAGATATTGTCAGATACAAGCGGATGTTCACAAGGTCTGATCTCTGCATAGACATTTTCCATACAAGCATCCGCACGCCCGTCCGGCCAAGCCGGAACGGCCTCATTGGAGAATTCACCCTTGCCCGCCCAGACGCGCGCAGTGTCGTAGAGAGTAAAGGTGCCGAAGGTTCCGGCTTTGCCCGGGCCGATGGCCGGGACGATGCTGCCATCTTCGAAATATCCGCTGTATCCCGCCGTGGCCGTCACGGTGGCAGAGCCCCCGATTATGACCTGGTTGACCGATCCCCGGAAGCCGCATCCTATGCCTGGACCGGCTTCGCCGCCGCTTGCGACGGCATTGCTCGAACTCAAAATGCTTCCGCCGGTGATTGTTATAGTACCGGCGCTGCCCTTACCTCCCGCGCCGATACCCGGGCCGCCGTTGCTGCCAGCCGCAATGATACTACCGCCGGTTATTGCGATCGTGCCGACTGAACCGCCTTCACCTCCTCCGATGCCTGCGGCGTACTGTCCGCCCCACATGCTGATCTTAGGCTGGGCTTCTACAACCGTTGCCTCTCCGCTGATGATTATCGAATCAATATTACCGTTAGAACCCGCGCCGATACCTGCGCCGCTGGTGCCGCCGGTGGCGAAGACCTTACCCCCGGTGATCTCGACGCTTCCGCTGCCGCCGGTCCATGGTCCGGAGCCGATGCCCGCGGCCCAGTAGCCGCCAGTGGCATGGATCTCGCCGCCTGTGATTTCGATCGTTCCGGCGCTTCCCATATATCCGCCACCGATGCCTGCGGAGTAGTCTCCAATTGCATAAACAGTTCCGCCTGCGACGGTAATTGTACCGGAGCTGTTGCTGCCGCCTCCTCCGATGCCCGCACCTCCGTTGCCGCCTAAAGCGTAAATCGTTCCACCCATTATGGATATCGTACCGGCGATATTCGAACCATCGCCGCCGATGCCCGCTATGTCATAACCGAGTGTAGTAGTGCTTCCGTCCGATGTGCCCGCATAAAGCGTGCCGCTACCGCCGCTCTGAGCCCAGATCGTCAGGCTGTTTCCGCCGGAAACGGTAATGCCCTTAGAGGCCGTCAGTATCTTGCCATCGCAGAGGATCAGGTTCACGTCGCCCGTGACGGAAATACGGCTGTTAATGGCCGTGTCAGCGTTCACCACATACCAGCCGGCAGTCCATGCAGCGGTAGCACTCTCTGTAACGGTATATTCTGTCACAGGTGTCTGCGCCGTGCCGAAGGCGTCTACATAAGGAACGGGAGATTTGGCGCTTACTGTCAGAGAGATGCTTACTGCGGGGCTGGCGTAGTCTGTTTTCTTATCTTCGTTTTGCTGTTCGCTGAACAGCTTCAAGGTGTAGCTGCCGACATTGAGGTCCGAAGGCAGCGTCATATTCCAGATGCCTGAACCGGTGATGCCCGGTGTAAGGCTGGCGTAATACAGGGGCGTGCCGGTATCATCCAGCACTAACGCAGATACATAGTCGCCGGTTGTCACTCCGCTGTAGCTTACATCCAGCGTACCGCCGGGTGATACCGCTGTAGTCTCCGCGCTGGCGGAAAATATGCTTCTGTCGCTGTCGATCAGCGTCAGCTTAATTTCATTATTGATATCGCCGGAGGCTTTTATGAGCGTTCCAAACTCGCCGCTCCCTGCTGCAGCTGTGGATTTGCCGCCTTCGGCGGCAGATGAGAAGAGGACAGATTCCAGATTTAACTGAAAAGCAGGACGAACGCCGAAGTCTGTGTTATAGACCCAGGCGTTGCCAACAGCGCCGGAGCCGAAGACGACACCTCCGCGAGCATCACTATCACTGGTCAGGAAAGGCGACCGCAGCCACCACAAGCCTGGTTGCCTTGCGGAATTACTGCTGAAATACGTCTCCGCTTCTTCGGAAGACAGAAGGAACATATTTGCATTCACAGATGAAGGCCCAAAGTTGGATCCGTAGTTGGATTCATACCTGTAGTCGTCCGGTTCACTCTTTGCCGTAACGGGGACAGCTGCCTGTTCAGCACC
>CADBMM010000174.1 GCA_902795795.1 uncultured Lachnospiraceae bacterium
GGGAAAAAATGATACTCCGTACATCAATGGTCCTGCAGTAGCCGGTGTAGTTATCGGCTTTATCGGCGCCGCAACCGGATGGATACCCATAATGGGACTTAAAGTACTGGGTCCGCAGGAAGCTTACGTCCTGACTCTTTTCGGCAAATATGTCGGAACGATCAAAGATGCCGGTTTTTACTATGTCAATCCATTTTGTGTCCCGGTCAATCCTGCGTCCGGGACAAAGCTGCGTCAATCGGGCGATGTGGACGCCAGTGACAGAAAGCACCTTTCCATAAGCCAGGGATCTGACCGTTCATCCTCTCTTGAGAACAAAAAAATCTCTCTTAAGGTCATGACACTGAATAACGCTCGTCAGAAGATCAATGATGTCCTTGGAAACCCTGTCGAGATCGGAATCGCCGTCATGTGGCGTGTAAAGGATACGGCAAAAGCAGTCTTTAATGTCGACAATTATAAGGAATATCTTTCTCTTCAGTGCGATACTGCCCTTCGCGATATCGTAAGGCTTTATCCCTACGATGTAGCACAGGGTGTTGATACGACCGGTGACGGTCAGGCGGATGACGGTTCGCTGCGGGGATCCTCTACAGTCGTTGCTCAAAGGATCCGTGACCAGATCCAGGAAAAGGTAGATGAAGCAGGGCTTGAGATCATCGATGCCAGGATCACCTATCTTGCCTATGCTCCGGAAATTGCTGCTGCGATGCTTCAGCGTCAGCAGGCTGCCGCTATCGTAGATGCAAGGAAACTTATCGTTGACGGTGCCGTCGGAATGGTCGAAATGGCTTTGGAAAAGCTCAACGAAAAGCAGATCGTGGAACTGGATGAAGAACGAAAGGCAGCCATGGTCTCCAATCTTCTGGTCGTTCTCTGCGGAAATACAGAAGCTCAGCCGATCGTAAATACTGGAAGCCTTTATTAATGGGGATAACAAATGTCTGAAAAGAAGCAGATCCCTCTGCGTATAAATGAAAAACTATACAATGCGCTTGCCGCCTGGGCCGAAGATGACTTCCGTTCAATAAACGGTCAGATCGAATATCTTCTTACAGAATGCGTCAGGCAGCGAAAAAAAGACGGCAAATATGTTTCCGAACATCTTGATGAACCGCCGGAGCTGGATATTAAGTAGTCGGTGACAGGAGGACAATTTTGATCACACCTGACAAAAAGCTGTCCTCCCTGCATCAATTCACCTGTCAGATAAGGAGGCCTTTTAAATGGTAAAACGTTTCTTATCTCTACTGATGATATTGGCAACTGCCATCAGTTTTGTTATTTGCGGCGGAAACTTATATGAAGTACGTGCTCTGAATGCAGAAGAGACATCCGATGAAAAACCTGCATCGACCATTACGGATGAAGAACTTATAAAATTGCTTGAAAGCGCAGATCCGGCAGATAAACCGGCTTTTTGTGACAGCTTTGCAGCATTGACATGGGGAAGTCCACTCGAAGACCTCCCGGAATCGCGATTCACGGAAGTAGTTGTCCGCGGCGTTGAATTCGCAGGATACTATGGTTCCGCACATTATTATTTTGATGCCCAGGACCGTCTTGCCAGAGGTATTTACAACTTCAACGAAACCTTGTCGCTTGAATGGATCGAAGCGCTGAAGATCTATCTCTCCATAAAAAACGATATCATATCCGAATACGGACTTCCCTCGGAGACCAAGCGCAGCGATGGGCCTTCCACTATAGAAGAACTTATTTCCAAAGGCGGCGGAGCCTGGGGCGAAGTGTGGAGAGACCTTACATCTTCTGACGGCGATAAGATCACACTCTTTGCATTTTTACAAGGCAACGGGAAGATAGAAATACAGTTTGTTAACGCGTCCATAAAACCAGAATAAAGTATAGAGGGCGCCAAACGAGCGCCGGTGGCGCTCGTTTGGCGCCGACACAATTGGACAAAAAAGCGGAATCCGCAAAAATGCAACATTGAGTGTTGATAAACCAATAGTGTTTGGTTATAATACAAATGGACAAAAATGCGGAATCCGCATTTTTGTACCGTAAATCGAAAGGGCGCTAAGAATGAAGATTCGCAGAGACATCTACCTGAACAAATTGATTTCCAAGCGGCACAATGGTCTGATCAAAGTTGTTACAGGTGTTCGCAGATGCGGAAAATCCTATCTACTCTTTAAACTGTTCAGAGAATATCTTAAAAATAATCAGATTCCTGACGATCATATCATAGAGATAGCATTTGATGCCTATGAGAACAAAAAGTACCAGGATCCGGAAGTATTCTTCCCTTATCTCACTGAAAAGATCAGCGACCAGGATCAATACTATGTTTTATTAGACGAAGTACAACTCCTCAGTGATTTTGAATCCATCTTAAACAGCTTGGCACGAAGGGAGAATGTCGATGTCTATGTAACAGGAAGCAATGCAAAATTTCTTTCAAAAGACATCATAACAGAGTTCCGCGGACGAGGTGATGAAGTGCACATGTATCCGTTGACATTCGCAGAGTTCATGTCTGTCTATGCGGGTGAAAAAGCTGAAGGCTGGCGCGATTATGTGCTTTACGGAGGACTTCCACTGGTGCTTGGTTTCCAGAAGCCGGATCAGAAGGCCGCTTTTCTGAAATCCTTATTTGAGGAGACGTATATCTCTGATATCATTGGCAGGAATAATATCAGGAACAAGGCAGAACTGGAAGAACTCTTAAATATCCTGTCCTCTGCTATTGGTTCCCTTACTAATCCGAACAAGCTGTCCGCAATCTTTAAAAGCATAAAAAATAAGACGATCAGCAAGACAACGATCAAGCGTTATATCGATTATCTTGAAGACTCTTTTCTGATTGACAGCGCGATTCGATATGACATAAAAGGCAAGAAATATATTGATACACCATCCAAGTATTATTTCACAGATCTTGGACTTCGAAATGCCAGGCTGAATTTCAGGCAGGTTGAGGAAACGCATGCCATGGAAAATATCATTTTTAATGAGCTGAAGGTCAGGGGATATAATGTGGATGTCGGTGTTATTGTGATGAATGAAACGGATACTGCCGGTAAAAAGATCAGAAAGCAGCTGGAGATCGATTTTGTATGCAATATGGGCTCCAAACGCTACTATATCCAGTCTGCTTTCGCTCTTCAAGAGGAAAAGAAAATTCAGCAGGAACAGCGCTCCTTAATCAATACCGGGGACGGTTTTAAGAAAATCATTATCACGAAGGACGCATTGGCTCCATTGTATAACGAGAAAGGTATTCTGGTAATGAGCATCTATGACTTCCTGTTAAATCCTGACAGCATGGATATATAGATAACCATCAAACCTGAGCATCTCCTTCACAAATCCGAATTTGCCTATTAGTACGCAATGCTTCTCAGAACATTATTGTCACCGTCTGCCACTACTTCGATCAAAGGATTATTGCTTCGTTGGCAGGAGAAGTATTGTCTTGCATATGAAAAGACTGAATCAATATCGTTCTGATCAATCGCTTCCAAGGCAAGATTATAAAACGATTGGTCATAACGACGTATAC
>CADBMM010000175.1 GCA_902795795.1 uncultured Lachnospiraceae bacterium
AAACGATGTCTTTTCCGAAGGGGATATGAAGCTTATCGAAAGATATACAGAACGGCTGGTGACCGATCTGCAGACAGCAATAGAAAATGGAAAAGCCGATATTGATCCGGCGGTCTCGGGTGATGAAAAAAATGACAGCTGCGAATACTGTGATTACAGGCCGGTCTGCGGGTTTGATACGGCCATCCCCGGCTACAGGAAGCACGTATTAACTAAATATGATAAAGACAGTATATGTATGGCTATGTCAGGTAAACTAAGCGGAGGCGGCGAATGAATTTTTCAGAAGAGCAGAAAAAGGTAATAGATTCCAGAGATAAAGATCTGCTGGTAAGCGCCGCCGCAGGTTCGGGAAAGACTGCTGTCCTGATCGAGAGGATAGTTTCGCTGATAACCGATAAGGAGCGCCCGGCCGATCTTGACAGGCTGCTGGTCGTAACATTCACACGGGCGGCTGCAGGTGAGATGAAGGAACGTCTCTCAAAGCGGCTGGATGAGATGATGGAGGCGGATCCGGAAGATGAAAACCTGAGAAAGCAGTCCGTCCTGATACATAACGCCCAGATAAATACCATCCATTCATTCTGCAGTTATGTCATAAGAAATTATTTCTATAAGCTGGGTATCGATCCTGCTTTCCGTGTCATGGAAGATGGTGAAAAAAAGCTCATGGCAGGCGATGTCATGAACGACCTCCTCGAGGATAAGTATGCTGAGGGCACTTCCGAATTCATGGATTTTGTGAATGCTTATTTTACAAAAAAAGAAGATTCACGCCTGGAGGATGTAGTAGAGAAGGCCTATGAGACAGCGTCAGCTTCACCCTGGCCGGACGAATGGTTCGCCATGGCAAGAGAGAAATACAGTGACGAAGCCATCGAAAGAGATGCCGTGGACGAAGAAGACCGGCGTCAGCTTCGTATGTGCGCAAAGTATGCACGTGTGATCTGCGATCTGGGAGAGGAGTTCGCAGCAAGGTTTGAGAGCAGGAAGCGGGAAAAGGCTGTGCTTGATTTTTCGGATCTTGAACACCTTACCCTTTCGATCCTCTATGACAGGACCGAAGACGGTCGGCATGTAAGATCTGCCGAAGCAAAGGATCTGGCTGCGCATTTTAAATATATCATGACAGACGAATACCAGGACAGCAACCAGGTGCAGGAGAGCATACTTCACGCCGTGTCCCGGGATGAAGACGGTGAGTTCAACCGCTTTATGGTCGGTGATGTGAAGCAGTCGATCTATGGCTTCAGGCAGGCTGATCCCGAAATATTCAATGAAAAATACCTGGATTACGCCGCCCGGACCGATGAGCATCTGCGGGTGGATCTTCATACTAATTACCGCAGCCGCCACGAAGTGGTGAATACCGTTAATCTGGTCTTCAGAAGACTGATGATACCTGAAATGGGAGGTATAGATTACGATGATTCAGCCGCGCTTAACTATGGCGCGAAATATCCTGAGGAAGAAGAGCCTGCGGAAAGATATACGGAAGTGATCCTTATGGATAAAAAGGATCCTTCGCTTGCGGAATACACATCCAGGACAGCCCTGATCCGTCTTGAGGCTGAACTGGCTGCGGAAAGAATAAAAGGGATCGTCGGGAAGCTTCCTGTATATGAAAAAGACGCAGATGCTTACAGGCCGTGCCGGTATTCGGACATAGCCGTGCTGTTCAGGTCGGTAAGCGGCGTCAGCGATAAATACATGGAAGTTTTCAAAAGCTATGGCATACCCGCCCATTGCGTCTCACGGACCGGTTATTTTTCGGCGACTGAGGTCGTCTGGGTCATGAATTACTTAAGGATCCTGGATAATATGCATCAGGATATCCCGCTGGCGGCGGTATTGTTTTCTCCGGTCACGGGACTTACGGCTGCGGAACTGGCGGAAATAAGGATATTTGAGAAAGCGGACGGAAGCGAAAGAGGAGATTTCTGCGGAGCATGCATTAAATATCTTGGGTCCGGACCGGACAATGAAACACGGCAGAAGCTCTCCGGATTTTTCAAAACGTACCGGGAACTCAGGGAAGAGGTGCCTTATCTGCCTGTTTCCGAGCTTATCGAAAAACTCTACAAAGCGACTGATTACCGGAATTTTGCCGCTGCAATGCCGGCAGGAGAGCAGAGGGCGGCAAATCTGGATATGCTTGTCAAAAAGGCTGCGGCTTTCGAAGAGACCAGCTATCACGGGCTTTTTAATTTCATAAGGTACATAGAAAAGCTGGAGAAATATGATCTTGACGAAGGAGAGGCGAACATCCTTTCAGAGACAGCCGACGCAGTAAGGCTGATGACCATACATAAAAGCAAGGGTTTGGAATTTCCCGTGGTATTTTTATGCGACACAGCTCACGGATTCAATAACAGGGATCTTAACGATACCTTCCTGTTTCATTCAAGGCTTGGAATAGGCATGACTGTCTGCGATCCGTCAAAACACATAAAACTGAAAAGCGACAACTGTATCAGAAAAAGTGCCATACGCGCGGAAAAAAAACAGGAGCTTTTTTCCGAATATCTAAGGCTGCTTTATGTGGCAATGACAAGGGCCAGGGAGAGGCTGTATATTACCGGTATCTCAGCGAATATGGAAAAGCAGGAAAAAGATTTCGGAGCAGAAAACCGCAGTTCCTCCGGCCGTGCGCGGAAGGAGGATATTCTTAAAGCAAAAAACCTGCTGGATATGATATATCTTGCCCTTGCAGGTGAGAATAATGATCACGTTAAGGTCCATACCGAAACATTGGGATCACTTGCCGGCAGCATAATCGAAACGGAAAAGAAAGAACGGGATCTTCTGACATATGTCAGATCGCTTGACGGTTCTGCAGTTTACGATGAAGATCTGAAGGCTGTTCTTGAAGAATCGGACAGATTTATATACCCTTACGATGATTTAAGGGGAATGCCTGGAAAGATGACGGTATCGCAGCTTAAGGTCCTTCCTGACGATCCGGATGCTGATGACATAGCAAGTGAAGTATTCGAAAAAAAGGAAACGCCGGTGCCTTACATCCCGGAATTTATTTCCGAAAGCAAAGAAGAGGAGCTTACAGGCGCCGAGAGGGGCACAGTATACCACAGGGTATTTGAACTGCTGGATTACAGGCGCTTCGCGGAAATGCCAAAGGAGAGCGGCGCCTCTGAAGAAGCGGATAAGGCAGATGCGAAGGATCACTTCAGGACTTTCCTCGGAGAGATGACCGAAAAAGGTATGCTGACCGAAAAGGAAGCATCCTGTGTCGATCCGGAAGTTTTTATATGCTTCCTGAATTCACCCATAGGAAAGCGCATGACGGAGGCTGCCCTTGCGGGAGAACTGAAAAGGGAACAGCCGTTTACCTTCTCGATACCAGCGAATGAAGCAAATGAGAGCTGGCCTGAAGAACAGGCGCTGCTTATACAGGGCATAATAGACGCCTTCTTTATGGAGGGCGGAGAGTACGTGATAGTAGACTACAAAACGGATAAGGTACCCGGTGGAGCGGAAGGCTATCTTGTGGACAAATACGCGAAACAGTTGTATTATTATGCAAAGGCTTTGGAAGCAGCCACAGGCGTAAAGGTGAAAGAAAAGATAATTTATTCGACCTCGCTTTCAAAAGAGATAAAGGTCAATATATGACCGCCAGATGCAATATAAAAGAGAAAGCAGCCCGGAAATCAGGGAGAAAGGAAGCACCGGCCGGAGTTCTCAAAGGCCGGAACAGAAGTGTCAGTTATGTATTCACAGGAAATGTATAAATACGGATCACAGAGTTCGGTCATAAGGCAGATATTTGCCTATTCACAGGCGAGAGCCCAGGTCATCGGGAAGAAAAATGTTTTTGACTTCAGTCTCGGAAACCCGTCGGTACCTGCGCCGAAAGCGGTAAGGGACGCCTATGAGACACTTCTTAACGAGATGTCTCCGCTGGAGCTGCACGGCTATACGTCCGGCCCCGGAGATGCAAGTGTAAGGCAGGCTATAGCCGACGATCTTAACGAACGCTTCGGAACGGACATAGAAGGCGGAAATATATACATGACCTGCGGCGCAGCTGCAGCGCTTAAGATCGCGCTTTGCGCGCTTTATGAAAAGGGCGACGAAGCATTGACACTTACTCCCTTCTTTCCGGAATACAGGGTATTTACGGAAAGTGCCGGATATAAATTCGTTCCGGTCGAGAGTGAGTACGGTACGTTCCAGCCGGATCTTAACAAACTGGAAGCAGCGATAACCGAAAAGACAAAACTGATCATATTGAATTCCCCGAACAACCCGTCGGGAGTCATCTATAACAGGGATAAGCTGGTAGATCTGGCACAGCTGCTTTACGAAAAGCAGAAAGAATATGATCATCCGATCTTTATAATCGCGGACGAACCATACAGGGAGCTTACCTACGGAAAAGAAGTTCCGTTCATCCCAACACTTTACAGAAATACGATCGTCTGCTATTCCTACAGTAAGTCCTTCTCACTTCCTGGCGAGCGTATCGGCTATGTATGCGTGCCGCCGGAGGTCGTTTCATCACAGGATATATTCTTTGCTGTATGCGGAGCAGGAAGAGTACTTGGATATGTATGCGCTCCCAGCCTTGCACAGCAGGTAATTAAGAAATGTGTGAGAGTACGTCCGGATGTCGAGCCTTACAGAAGGAACAGGGATATGCTTTACGGAGGCCTTACCCGGATGGGATATGAGTGCATTGCACCGGACGGAGCTTTCTATCTTTGTGTAAAGGCGCCTGACGGCAATACGGAACGTTTCTGTGAAAGGGCAAAGAAGTATGAGCTGCTGATCGTTCCCGGAGAAAGCTTTATGGCACCGGGATATGTAAGAATGTCATACTGTGTTTCCGAGGATACGGTAAGGAATTCACTGCCGCGGTTCGAGATGCTTCTTGAGGAGTATAAAGAAGGATAATTAACCAGTCCCCGAAGCATGGTCATGGAGGGCGTGGATATGAAAAAAGAAAGCAATGCCGAAGCCTATTTTTCCATGTGGAAGAATATCTTCAATTATAAAGGCAAGGCGACGAAGCGGGAATACTGGGTGCCGTTTATCGTGCATCTTATCCTTATCGCGGCCGCCGTGCTTCTGGTAATATGGCTTAATTCGTATTACAGCCAGCCGCTGCCTCTTTTTATCGTGATCTTAGTACTGTTTGCGTTCCTTATGGTCTCGATAATTCCATGGATAGCTCTTTGCGTAAGGACGGCCAGGAGCTTCGGAGGCACCAGCTGGTGGCGCATCCTCCTTTTCGCGATCGGAGCGGGAGCGGTAATTTTCATTTTTGTCTTCTTTTTAGCGAATGCGGAATATGTTCCGGACATCAACAGACCGGAATCTGTTTACGGGCCGCCCGGATGGTACGAAGACGGAACGGTTTCGGGAAGCAGCTTCGATCCGGCAGAGAATGAACCTGAGGCGGTTTACGGACCGCCTGAGTGGTTCGGGGAAGATGAGACTGATGCAGTCGAAGTTTCAGCCAGCGAAAGCTACGATCCCGAGAACAATATAATCGAGGATGTCTACGGACCTCCGGAATGGTTTGAATGATGGTCAGTAATTCAGGGCTTGACAGGCGTGTCAAGAAAAAACATATGATGCAGCTGGCGGATTTCCGGACGCAGACGCTGCGGCCGTCTCCGAGGCTGCATACTCTTTTCTTTGAGCTGACCTCAAAATGCAATGAACATTGTCTGCATTGCGGCAGCAACTGCGGCGATGCGCCCGAGGTCGGAGCGCTGTCGACCGATGAATATATAAAGTTCATCGACAAGATATACGAAGACTTCAAGGATGAAGAGCACGGCCTTCCGGGAATAGCCGTGACAGGAGGAGAGCCTCTCCTTCGGCCGGATTTTTTTGAGATAACCGGCTATCTTAAGGAAAAGGGCTTTGGCTGGGGAATGACCAGCAACGGAACGCTGATCACCCCGGAGGTCGCAAAAAAGCTTGCCGATGCGGGCATGAAGACGATATCCGTAAGCCTTGACGGCCTTAAAGAAGATCACGAGTGGTTCAGATGCAGTCCCGGATCATATGAGCGTACGCTTGAAGGCATAAGAAATCTGCTGGATACCGGCAGCTTTCAGCATGTGCAGATCACAACGGTCGTAAACCACCGTAACATTTCCTCGCTTGACGCCATGTATGAGGAATTTAAAAAGACAGGCGTCAGATCCTGGCGCGTGATCAATATCGAACCCATAGGCCGGGCCCGGAACAATCCGGAACTTCAGCTTACCAAAGAAGAGTACAGACAGCTTTTCGATTTCATAGCGAGGAACCGCTTCAGGGATAAGATGGCGGTCTGCTACGGCTGCAGCCATTTCCTGGGGATAGATCTTGAAAGGGAAGTCAGACGGTGGTATTTCCTTTGCAACGCCGGCGTGTATACGGCGAGCATAATGTATAACGGGGATATCACATCATGCCTGGACATCGAGAGACGGCCTGAGCTGATACAGGGAAATATACGTAAAGACAATTTTAAGGATGTCTGGCTGAACGGCTTTAAGATATACCGGACGGATTACCGCAAGACGGGTAAATGCGCGAAGTGCAGGTATTATAAATTCTGCGCCGGGGACTCGTTCCACACCTGGAATTTCGATGAAATGCAGCCGAACCTGTGTATGCGGGGGATACTGTTCAAATAAACTATAAACAATAAAGGGGAATAGAATGTTAGACGGAAAAAAAGTCCTGTTTTCAGGAATGCAGGCAACAGGAAATCTTACAATAGGCAACTATCTCGGTGCGCTTAAGAACTGGGTGAAATTAAGCGATGAATATATGTGCTTCTACGGCGTAGTGGATATGCATTCGATCACTGTCAGGCAGGATCCGGCTGAACTCCGCAAGAGAGCCAGAAGCCTTATGATGCTTTATATCGCGGCAGGCTTAAATCCTGAAGAGGCATGCATTTATTATCAGTCTCATGTAAGTGCACACGCTGAACTGGCGTGGATCCTCAACTGCTTTACCTACATGGGCGAGCTTAACAGGATGACACAGTTCAAGGATAAATCAGCAAAGCATGCGGATAATATCAACGCTGGTCTTTTCACCTATCCTGTACTCATGGCGGCCGATATCCTGCTTTATCAGGCCGATGTGGTACCGGTCGGCATCGACCAGAGCCAGCATCTTGAGCTCACAAGAGATATAGCTATCCGTTTCAACAATATTTACGGCGATGTATTCACCATCCCGGATATCTATCTCGGAAAAGCCGGCGCAAAGATCATGTCGCTGCAGGATCCTACAAAGAAGATGTCAAAGTCAGATGAAAATCCGAACGCAAGCATCTATCTTATGGATGACGAAGATACTGTCATGAGAAAATGCAAACGCGCCGTTACGGATTCCGAAGGCATTATCATGTACCGTGATGAGCAGCCGGGACTTAAGAATCTTATAGATATCTACTGCGCATGCAAGGACGTAACGCCGGATGAGGTGGTAAAAGAGTTCGACGGTCAGGGTTATGGAGTGCTTAAGGAAGCTGTCGGAAATGCGGTAAACGATCTGCTTCGTCCGCTGCATGACAATTACAAAAAGCTTGAGCAGGACAAGGCTTATGTTGATCAGCTCATAAAGAACAATGCTGAAAAAGCTTCGTATTATGCCAACAAGACGCTCAGGAAAGTCCAGAAAAAGGTAGGCTTCCCGGAACGCCCCAGGTAAAACTGCCTTGTAAGAGGGTATTTTCAGAGTAAGTAAAAATAAAATTCCGGAGGATATATGTTTTATGTACCGCATAGGCATAGATTTAGGCGGCACGAATATCGTGGCCGCCGTTACGGATGAAAAACTGAATATTGTCGAAAGTGTTTTCGCTCCTACAAGAGCGTATCGTCCCTTTGAAGAAGTCATTGCAGATATGTGTACCCTTGCAGAGAGCGCACTGGCGCTTTCGGGCATCAATAAAAGCGACTGCTCAGGAATAGGCGTAGGCTCGCCGGGTAACTGCGACAGTGAAATGGGTATTGTCAGACGTGCATACAACCTCGGATGGAAGGACGTTCCGCTTTGCGAGCTCATAAGCGCCAGGATGGGGCTTATGACGACACTTGCAAATGATGCAGACGCAGCCGCCTACGGTGAAATGAAAACAGGCGCTGCCAAAGGCAAAAAAAATGTGCTCTTCACAGCACTTGGCACCGGCGTAGGAGTCGGGGTGATAACCGATGGGAAGATTTATTCCGGAGCCGGACGCGGCGGCGTTGAAGCCGGACATACTGTAATAATGATGGGCGGAGAGAAATGTACCTGTGGACGGAGAGGCTGCTGGGAGGCCTATGCTTCCGCAACGGCCCTTATCAGGCAGGCAAAACAGGCAGCCGCCGAACATCCATCATCGAAACTTGCTTCTTTGGAGGAGATTTCGGGAAGAACAGTATTTGAGCTTGCCGATGCCGGCGATGCAGTGGCAAAGGAAGTCGTTGACAAGTATGTGATATATATCGCTGAAGGGCTTGCGAATCTTATAAATATTTTCGATCCGGAGGCTGTTGTAATAGGCGGCGGAATCGGAGACAGAGGTGAAAAGCTGCTGGTTCCCATAAGAGAATTTCTGGCAGATAACTGCTTTGGCGGACGTGAAAGGATACAGCCGGAGATATTGTCCTCGGTAAACCGCGCAAACGCCGGAGTTATAGGCGCTGCAGCCCTTGTATAGAGGAAAAAGGATGATCTTTTACACAGCAGATCTGCATTTTCATTATGAGCCGGTCATAGATGGCCGGCCTTTTAATAATGCCGCTGAAATGGATGAGGCGCTGATAAAGAACTGGAACGATGTCGTCGGCGATGATGATACGGTCTATGTTGTTGGAGACGTAGGGTATAACGGAAACCATGTACCTTGCGACGCTCTGTCACAGCTTAAGGGGCATAAGCATCTTATCCGCGGAAATCACGATGTGGCTTTCGAGGATGGGGAGCTGCTCTATAATTTTTTCGAGACTGTCACGGATTTTAATGAGATAGAGGATGGCAGCAGGCATATTATTCTCTGCCATTATCCTATAGTGCATAACAAACGTTCATATATGATCCACGGGCATCTGCATCAGACGGTCGGGATCTATCGCGAAGTGCTCAAAAAATTACCGCAGGTTCTGAACGCTGGTGTGGATATAAATGATTACAGACCGGTGACTCTGGAACAACTGGTAGAAAACAATAACCGCTATTTTGAAAGAGGACCGGAGGATTTTCCTGAATTTGTCCGCAGAGGGCATAAAAGAATGGAAGGCGAGCTTCCCATGAAGCCCGACTTCCGCCCGATACCTAAGCGT